>JBEEJM010000169.1:0-4394 GCA_041169205.1 Pseudomonadota bacterium
GAGATTTACAAGCGCATCAGCATGCCGCTGCTGGCGGTAGAGGCCTCTGACAACAGCCTCGACCAGTGGTGGAAAGGTGCTTTTACGCTGGAGCAGTACCACGAGCGCCTGAAAAATGTGCCCCACGCCCAGGTGGCGCGCATCGACGACGCGGGCCACATGATGCACCACGACCAGCCGGAAATTCTGGCGGGGCTGATTGAGCGGTTTATCGTCTGAGGCGTGGTAATGTGCCAGGCATAGCCTGCGGCTTGCAGGCCCTGGGAGTTGTATGCCAGTTCAGACCCGTCTCTTCATCACCCTGGCCCTGTCGCTGGTGGCCGGCGCTTGCCCGGCGCAAGGCCTGCCCGCCAAACCGACTATTGCGCATTACTGGATGGATGTGTCCACCGTGTCCATGGCCAACGCAACCGAGCAGCCTCGCCGCTCGATCGATATTGCAGTGGCCAACCAGCGCCGCCCCGATGGAGCCCAGGTCATCCAGGCGATCCCCTTGGGCCAAGGCATGGGGGGAAGCCTCACGCTGCTACCGGTGCCAGCGACTCCTGCGACAGCAACAGCAACGGCCAGCAACTTGGATATTCCACCGCGCCCCAAAGGTCGCTTGCTGCTGTACTGGGGTTGCGGTGAAACAGTGCGTGCAGGCCAGCCCCAGGTGCTGGATTTGACCAACGCCACAGCACAGGACTATGCCCGCACGATGGCCGGACGCGGTAGTCGCCAGAGTGGTGCCACTGCCGCACCGGGCCACGCAATCTGGCCTAACGCAGAGCACCCGCAAAGTGTTCCCCCAAACGCCTCCTTGGTGGGCAAGCATGCGGTGGTCGGTGACGGCCTGCCCAGCATTTTGCGTTTCGAGCTGAGTGCCGCGCAGGATCTGATGCCGCCGATGGCCCTTACCAGCATTGCCAGCACGACCAAAGGCAACGCCACCACCATCGGTTGGCCCGCGATTGCAAGCGCCCAGGCTTACTTCTTGAATGCCCTAGGCACCAATGACGACGACATGGTGGTCTGGAGTTCGTCGGAAGTGGCCGAACCCGGCTGGGGCCTGATGGGCTACCTGGGGAACGCCCAGCGCGACCAATGGCTGGCCGGTAAGGTCCTGCTACCTGCCACGCAGACCCAATGCGCCCTACCGGCGGGCATTTTTGCCAAAACCGATGGAGCCCTGGTGCAAGGCATTGCCTACGGGCAGGAATTCAATAAAACCTGGGGGGCCGACTGGACGGTGCAAATACGCGTCAAGTCTGTCGGCCTGCTGCCACTGGAGCCCAGTGCCACCAAAATGCCCGCGCAGAAGCCCCTGACCCCCGCCATTCCGGGCATGCCCAACCTGATGCCCAACCTGGGCGGAGCGCTCAAAGGACTGTTCGGAAGGTAGACGGTGAGGGTTTTTCCGCTGGGCCGCCCCACGGAAAATGCGCCCCCGCTCGGGGCAGCGACCCGCGCAGCGGCGGAGCGTGGGGGCTCTACCCTCAAGCGTGAGAAAATCGCGGATTCCCCCAATATAAGAGCACTCCATGATCGAAGCAGAACGCGTAAACCTCATCGGCACCACCCTGGCAGACCTGAGCGCCAGAACCCTTGAGTTACGGGGGTATCTTTGACTACGATGCCAAATCCGAGCGCCTGCGCACTGTCAATGCCTCGCTAGAAGACCCGACCGTCTGGAACGACCCCAAGCGGGCCCAGGAGCTGGGCAAAGAAAAGAAAATGCTCGACGGTGTGGTGGTCACGCTCACCACGCTGCAAAGCGAGTTGGCCGACAACACCGAGTTGTTCGACATGAGCAAAGCCGACGGTGACGAAGATGGCCTGATCACCATTGAGGGCGACACCGAGAAGCTGTTGGCCATCGTCAAAGACCTCGAATTTCGCCGGATGTTTAACAACCCCGCTGACCCACTCAACTGTTTTCTGGACATTCAGTCTGGCGCGGGCGGCACCGAAGCCTGCGACTGGGCCAGCATGCTGCTGCGCCAGTACCTCAAGTACGCCGAGCGCAAGGGTTTCAAGACCACGATTGAAGATGAAACCGCAGGCGACACCGCGGGCATCAAGGGCGCCACCATCAAGATCGAAGGGGAATACGCCTTTGGCCTGCTGCGCACCGAGACCGGCGTACACCGCCTGGTGCGCAAGAGCCCGTTCGACTCGTCGGGCGGCCGCCACACCAGCTTTGCCAGCGTGTTTGTGTACCCCGAGATTGACGACTCGATTGAGATCGACATCAACCCCAGCGACGTGCGCACCGACACCTTCCGCGCGTCTGGCGCGGGTGGCCAGCACATTAACAAGACCGACTCGGCCGTGCGCCTGACGCACATCCCCACCGGCATCGTGGTGCAGTGCCAGGACGGCCGCAGCCAACACGGCAACCGCGATGTGGCCTGGAAGCGTCTGCGTTCTCGCCTGTACGACTTTGAACTGCGCAAGCAGCAAGAAGCCCAGCAAAAGCTGGAAGACACCAAGACCGATGTGGGCTGGGGCCACCAGATTCGCAGCTACGTGCTGGACAACAGCCGCATCAAAGACCTGCGCACCAATGTCGAAGTCTCTGCCACGCAGAAAGTGCTGGACGGCGACTTGGACGTCTTCATTGAAGCGTCTTTGAAGCAGGGCGTTTGAACGACATGAGCACCGTGGGCGCAATGCAATTCACCGCCGGGCCGCCCCAAGGTGAATTAGCCCCCCCGGGGGGCAGCGACCCGCGTCAGCGGCGGAGCGTGGGGGCTTTCATCTTCGACATGGACGGCACCATGATCGACTCCATGCCCCACCACACGTCCACGTGGATGGACTTTGCCCATCAGCATGGCATTGACATCGAGATCGGCGAGTTGATGCGCCGCACCACGGGCCGCACCGGCTTGGAGTGTGTGCGCATTTTGATGGACCAACCCGACATGGACGAGGCCTTGGCTTGGGCACTGGTGCACGAAAAAGAGCAGCTGTACCGCGATATTTTTGGTCCTATCTTTCAGGAGGTAGCGGGCTTTAGCGCTTTCTATGCCGCCACGCGCGCACAAGGCCTGAAGGTCGCAGTCGGCACTGCGGGCGATATTCACAACGTGGAGTTCGCGCTGGGCCACCTGAAAATGAACCCGCCACCCGATGCGATTGCACGCGGCGACGAGGGACTCACTGGCAAGCCCACGCCCGCCATCTTTCTGGCGGCCGCAGAGCGTATTGGCGTGGCACCCGAGCACTGCGTCGTGTTTGAAGACGCACCCTTTGGCATTGAAGCCGCGCGCCGCGCTGGCATGCGGGCCGTCGCGGTCTGCACCGGCCATAGCGCCGAAGAATTGGCCGGGCCGCATGTGCTGGCCAGCGTAAAAAATTACAACGAATTGTTGGAATCAAACTTTTTGGAGAGCTTGCATGTTGCAACTGCGTGATGAAAACGGCCCAGCCGTGGTGGTCCACCGTGGGGACTACACCGCCCCTGCCTACTGGATTGACACCGTCGATCTGAGCTTCGACCTGGACCCGGCCAAGACCCGCGTGCTCAACTAAATGACGCTGCGCCGCAACCCCGATGTGGCGGCACAAGCCCTGCGTCTGGACGGCGAAGAGTTGAACTTGGCACGCGTGTTGGTCAATGGCCAAGGCACGAGCTTCAAGATGGATGGCAACCAGTTGGTGCTGGAGAATCTGCCCGAAGGCACCGAGCCCTTTGCGCTAGAAATTTTCACTACCTGTATGCCCGCCAAAAACACCAAGCTGATGGGCTTGTATGTGAGCAACGACTCCTTCTTCACCCAGTGTGAAGCCGAAGGTTTCCGCCGCATCACGTACTTTCTGGACCGCCCCGATGTGATGGCCATGTACACGGTGACACTACGCGCCGACAAGGCCAAGTACCCGGTGCTGCTCTCCAACGGCAATCTGGTGGAGCAAGGCGCACTGGATGATGGCCGGCACTTCGCCAAGTGGGTGGACCCGCACAAGAAACCGTCGTACCTGTTTGCGCTAGTGGCTGGCCAGCTGGTGGCGCGCGAGCAGCGCATCACCGCCCGCAATGGCAAAGACCATTTGCTGCAGGTGTATGTGCGCCCCGGCGACCTCGACAAGACCGAGCACGCGATGAACTCGCTGATGGCCTCCGTGGCATGGGACGAAGCCCGCTTTGGCCTGCCACTGGACCTGGAGCGCTTCATGATTGTTGCCACCAGCGACTTCAACATGGGCGCCATGGAGAACAAGGGCCTGAACATCTTCAACACCAAATACGTGTTGGCGAACCAGGCCACGGCCACCGATGTGGACTACAGCAACATCGAGAGCGTGGTCGGCCACGAGTATTTCCATAACTGGACCGGTAACCGCATCACCTGCCGCGACTGGTTTCAGCTCTCGCTCAAAGAGGGCCTGACCGTCTTTCGCGACCA
>JBEEJM010000170.1:0-14247 GCA_041169205.1 Pseudomonadota bacterium
TGGGTGCTGTATGGGATGCATGCGTTGCCCACAAAGCGCCGCAGGGCTGGATTACCCATGCGGGCGTTGCGCGTGCGGTGGTGGTGTTGCAGCAAGGCCAACGCCGGGTGCAGCGGGCCGATCAGTGGCCGAAAGATGCGTTGGCGTTTGGTGCCTGGCAGAATATTGCGATGGACGCTTAGCTGCTCGTCAGCGAGGAGGTGTCGCCAATGGCATCGGCGTCCGGAATTTTGTCTACCAGTTTTTCCAGGTTGAGCCCCAGCGCCCGCACCACCGCCAGGGGCAGATCGTTCAGGCTTTCGGGTTTGACCTCGGCCATGTCTGCCAACCAAGCCGCCAGGTGCACCACGGCACCCATGCGGGAGAACTGACTGGCCGCCATCGGGTCCGCGCTGCTGCGCAAGGCTTGCACCACGTCGTCCGGAAAATCCCAGCGGTGGGCTATTTCGGCGGTTATCTGGCCTTCATCAAAGCCCACCACCCGTTGTTCGCGCAGCCAGCGTTCACCGGGTGCGCAGGGCTTGCGCTCAATGATGTCGAGGTGTTTGGGGTTGTGCTGGGCAATGCTGATTTCTCCCAGGCGCTGCATCATGCCGGCCAGCCAGGCCTGCTGCTCGTCCATACCCAGTGCGTGCGCCAGCCACTGCGCGTAGCCCGCGCGGGCCATGCTGTTGCGCCAGAACTCCAGCCGGTTCAGACCCTGGGGCAACACAAACACATTGGCCATGCAGATCGACAGCGCGCGTGCCCGGATTTGCGATAAACCCACCACGCTGACGGCATTGTCCAAGGTGCTCACGGTGCGCGATAGGCCAAAAATAGCGCTGTTGGCCATGCGCAGCAGGGTGGCGGTCAGGGCAGGGTCTTTGGAAATGACGTCGCGCACCGTGGCGACATCGGCGTCTTCGTTATTGAGCGTACGAATCAGTGCATGGGCCACTTCGGGCATGACGGGCAGTTTTACCGATTGCAAAAATACAGAAATATCAGCCATGGTGGTCCCGGGGTGTCACAGGTTTAGAAGTGTAATCCCGTGTTTTGGGCTGAAAGTCGCAATAGGCGCTGACGCCGCAGTGCCAGCATTGCGGCGTGCGGGCCTGGCAGATATAGCGCCCGTGCAGTATCAGCCAATGGTGGGCATCCACCAGGTACTTTTGCGGTACCCGTGCGAGCAGTTTTAGCTCCACCTCGAGCGGGGTTTTTCCGGGGGCCAGCCCAGTGCGGTTGCCTAGCCGAAAGAGGTGCGTGTCCACCGCCATGGTGGGCTCGCCAAAGGCCACGTTGAGTACCACGTTGGCGGTCTTGCGGCCCACGCCTGGCAGGGCTTCCAGGGCCTCGCGGGTGCGGGGCACCTGGCCTGCGTGCAGGTCTACCAGCATCTTGCAGGTCTGCATTAAGTGTTTGGCTTTGCTGCGAAACAGGCCAATGGTCTTGATATGTGCTTCGAGTCCGGCCAGACCCAGGTCCAAGATTTTTTGCGGGGTGTTGGCCACGATAAACAACCGCCGTGTGGCCTTGTTGACGCCCACATCGGTGGCTTGTGCCGAGAGCAACACCGCCGCCAGCAACTCAAAAACCGAGCTGAATTCCAACTCGGTTTGCGGATGGGGATTGGCGGCCTGCAGGGTAGCGAAAAAGGCCTCGACTGCCTCGGGTGTCAAGACGCGGTTACGTCGATGAAGTTGGAGGCATCCGGAAACTTGTTGCGGCTCCATTGGGTGTCGAGCAACAGCTTGGACATCACGTCCGTGGGTAGCGTGTCCATGGCGTTGGGGTTGGCGTCCGGCGTGTCTGCCAGCAGACCCGCCAGGTGCACGATGGCACCCAAACGCGAGAAGGTGGGGTAGCCCAACGGGTCGCTGGACTGCTGCAGCCCTTGCACAATGCTCTTGGGGAAGTTCCATCGGCGGGCGAGCTCGGCGGTGATCTGGCCTTCGCTGTGGCCGACCAGTCGGGCTTCGCGCTCCCAGCGACCACCGGGAATGTGGGGCAGCATTTCAATCTCGCGCAGGGTTTCGGGCTGGGCTTGGCCGATGAGCAGCTCACCCAAGCGCAGCATCATGCCGCACAGCCACGCTTCCTGGCCGTCCATGCCCAGGCCACCTGCCAGCCACTGCGCATAGCCAGCGCAAGCCATGCTGGCGCGCCAGAATTCTTTGCGGTCCAGGCCGGGCAGCGTAGGAAACGATCCGCTCAGGACCGAGCCCAGCGACAGGGTGCGCACCTTGCTCATGCCGACCATGGTGATGGCGTCATCGAGCGTGCTTACGGCGCGTTGCAAGCCAAACTGGGCACTGTTGGCCAGGCGCAGCAGTTTGGCGGTGAGGGCAGGGTCTTTGGCAATGATGTCGCGCACCTCTGTGACCGACGCATCCTCGTTGTTCAGGGTGTTGATCAACTCCTGAGCCACCTCCGACATGGTGGGCAGTTGGACCGAAGCAAAGAAAGAATCAAGACTGGACATAGGTGCGATTTAGGTTAATGGACAATGGCTGTCAATTTACTCCAAAATTTGCCTCGAAAGCCTGATGCCATGCAATTTGCCGATCGACTGAACAATGTAGAGACCTCTGCTATCCGTGAACTGTTCAAACTGCTGGGCAAGCCCGGCATTATCAGTTTTGCCGGAGGCTTTCCGGACCCCGCCATGTTTGATGTGGACGGTATTCGCGAGGCCGTCAACGCCGCCCTGGCCCAGGAGCCCGGTGCCGCCTTGCAGTACGGCGCGACCGAGGGCTACAACCCGCTGCGCGAACAGCTGGCGGCCTTCATGGCCAGCAAGGGCTGCACCGATGTGGCTCCAGAGCAAATGATCGTCACCACGGGCAGCCAGCAGGGGCTGGACTTGCTGGGCAAGACGCTCATCAACCCCGGTGACAAGGTCATCGTGGAGGGGCCCACTTTTTTGGCGACCATCCAGTGCTTTCGCCTGTACGGTGCGCAGCTCATCAGCGCGCCGGTCGATGGCGACGGGGTGCAGACCGACGCACTGGAGGCGCTCATCGTGGAGCACCGCCCCAAGTTCGTTTACCTGATTCCCACCTTTAGCAACCCCAGCGGTGCCCTGCTCAGCTTGGAGCGCCGCAAGCGGGTGCTGGAGCTGGCGGTGAAGTACCAGACGCTGATCGTGGAAGACGACCCCTATGGCGATTTGTATTTCAATGCCGCACCGCCGCCGTCGCTGTTGGCCTTGAGTGCCGGTGTGCCGGGCAGCCGTGCGTTGCTGGCGCACTGTGGTTCCTTGAGCAAGGTGCTGTCGCCCGGTTTGCGTGTGGGCTGGATGATTGCGCAGCCCGAGTTGCTGGCCAAAGCCACCATGTGCAAGCAATTTAGTGATGCCCACACCAGCACTTTTGCCCAGGCCACGGCCGCGCAGTACCTCAAGGCAGGCCGCATGCCCGCCACGCTGGACCATGTGCGCAAGGTGTACGCCGAGCGCGCGTTGACCATGGGCAATGCGCTGCGCCGCGAACTGGGTGAAGCCATCAGTTTTGTGCAACCGCAAGGCGGCTTGTTTGTGTGGGCGCGGCTCACGGGCGCGGGCGGCAAAGTGGCAGACGGAGCCACGTTCGCCAAGCGCGCCATTGACAAGGGCGTGGCGTTTGTGCCCGGCGCGCCGTTCTATGCCAATAACCCCGATCTGTCCACCTTGCGCCTGAGCTTTGCGACGGCCCCCGTGGAGAAGATTGAGGATGGCGTTATCCGCCTGGGACAGGCACTTTGAAGGAGGGGTTGCGATGCGCAAATTTGTATGGGCTGCGGCGCTGGTGTTGGTGGTCATCATTGCGGGCGGCTCGTGGTGGTTGTACCGCTCGCTGGACCAGGTGGTGGCCTCGGCCATTCGCACCTATGGGCCCGACATCACGGGCGTGAGCGTCAAGCTGGCAAGTGTGAAGATTGCACCGGTAGACGGCGTGGCTGCGTTGCGTGGGCTGGAGTTGGGTAACCCCACGGGGTTTAAAACACCGCGCGCGCTGGCGGTGGACACCATCAGCATGCAGCTCGATGTGGCCTCGGTTACCAAAGACGTGGTGCGCATCAAAGAAATCGTGATCGACCAGGCCAATGTCACGTACGAGTACGCATCGGGCGGCAGCAACCTGGATGTGATCCAGCGCCATGTAGAAGCCTACATTGCGGACAAAACCGGTGGTGCCAGCACCAAGAAGGATGCCTCCACCCAAAAGAAAATCATCATCGAGCACCTTTACGTCACAGGCACCCGCGCGGGTGTTAGCGCCGACATGCTGCAGGGCAAAACCATGACGCTGGTGTTGCCCGATATTCATCTCACCGATATTGGAAAAAAGTCGGGCGGCGTGACGCCCGCTGAGGCCACGCGCCAGGTGGTGAGTGCGATCAGCCAGAGTGCTACCAAAGCCGTGGCACCTTTGAATTTGGGTGGGGCCATGGAGAGCATCAAAAAAGGGGTTTCCAGCGCCACTGACACGGTCAAGGGCTGGTTCAAGTAATCTGCCGAAAGTTTGCAAGGAATTACCATGAACACACTCAAAATTGACTTCGTTTCCGACGTCTCCTGCCCGTGGTGCGCCGTGGGTTTGGCGTCGTTGCAAACAGCGCTGCAGCGGCTGGACGGTGAGGTGCAGGTCAACATGGCGTTTCAGCCGTTTGAGCTGAACCCGTCCATGGTGCCCGAGGGCGAAGACACCACCGAGCATTTGGCCAAAAAATACGGATCCACCCCGGCACAGGCCGAGGCCGTGCGCCAGACCCTGCGCGAGCGCGGTGCGGCGGTGGGGTTTACGTTTAACTTGGACAAGCGCTCGCGCATCTACAACACCTTTGACGCCCACCGGCTGCTGCATTGGGCATACCTGGAAGATGCCACCGGGGCCAAGCAGCTGGCGCTGAAACAGGCACTGCTCAAAGCGTATTTCACCGATGGAGAAAACCCGGGCGCGCACAACGTACTCCTACGCGCGGCAGGCGAAGTGGGGCTGGACGCTGCGCGCGCCAAAGAAATTTTGAACACCGATACCTATGCGGCCGAAGTGCGCGCGCAGGAGCAGCTGTACCAAAGCCTGGGTATCAGTTCGGTGCCGGCAGTCATCATCAACGACCGCCACCTGATCTCGGGTGGCCAGCCACCCGAGGTGTTTGAGCAGGCATTGCGGCAGATTGCAGCAACCTAAAACGGCAGCGATGGACCGCCGCCAACTGTTGGGCTTGGCCACCAGCCTGGCAGGCGCGCTGTGGCTGCCGCGCAGTGCCTGGAGCCAGGTGCGCTTCACCAGCGATCCCTTCGCGCTGGGCGTTGCCAGTGGTTCACCCACGCACGAAGGTGTCGTGCTCTGGACCCGACTTGTGCAGGCTCATGACGCGTTGCCGCCACAAGACATTACCGTGGGCTGGGAAGTGGCCCATGACGCGCAGTTTGGGCAAGTGGTGGCCTCGGGCCAGGCCACGGCCAGTGCCGCGCTGGCGCACTCCGTCCATGTAGAAGTGCAGGGCCTGGCACCTGACCGTTGGTATTTTTACCGCTTCATGGCGGGGTCGGCCGTCAGTGCCACCGGGCGCACACGCACCTTTCCGGCTTCCGGCGCGCGGGCCAACAAGTTGCGGCTGGCCTACGCCTCGTGCCAGCATTGGGAGCACGGCTACTTCAGCGCCTACCGCCACATGCTGGCCGAAAACTTGGACGCGGTCATGTTTCTGGGCGACTACATCTACGAATACACCGGCAGCAGCAAAGGCGTGCGCAGAGTGGTCGCCAGTGCTTCAGTCACTTTGGACGAGTACCGCACACGCTATGCCCTGTACAAAAGCGACGTGGACCTACAGCGCATGCACCGTGCCTGCCCCTGGCTTTTGACCTGGGACGACCACGAAGTGCAAAACGACTACGCCGGGACCACGCCCGGTGACAAGGGTCCGGCGGTGGCAGACTTTGCAGCCCGTCGCGCAGCGGCTTACCAGGCCTATTACGAGCACATGCCAATGCGCGCCAGCGTACTCACGCAGGCGCTGGGCGGCTTGGCGCTCGGTGCAGAGATGCGCATCTATGGCAAGGTGGTTTACGGCAATCTGGCCACGCTTTACCTGCTGGACGACCGGCAGTACCGCGACCCGCAGGCGTGTACCAAGGGTGGCGTATTGGGCTCCAGCACGGTCAATCCCGAGAGTTGTGCGCTCTGGAACGAACCCCGCCGCACCCTGCTGGGTGCGCAGCAGGAACAGTGGTTAAACCAGTCGTTTGGCGCAGACAAAGCGGTGTGGAATGTGCTGGGCCAGCAAACCGTGTTTGGCCAGCGCGACCTGAAGCCTGGGAATGGGCAGGTGTTTTCCAACGACGGCTGGGATGGCTATTCCGCCTCACGCACGCGCCTGACCGATGCGATGCAGCACCACAAGTTGGCCAACCCTGTAGTCCTCGGTGGCGATGTGCATTCCAACTGGGTCGGTCATGTGAAAGCCGACTATGCACGCCCCGACAGTGCCAGTATTGGCGTGGAGTTTTGCGGCACCAGCATCACCTCCCACGGTGGCAGCAACGAGCGCCTGGCCAGCGTGCTGGCCGAGAACCCGCACTTTGTACTGGCCGACCGTGAGCGGCGCGGCTACGGCGTGGTCGAGTTCACGCCGCAGAAGCTCACCACCACCTTGCGTGTGGTGGAGGACGTAGCCCGCCAAGACAGCGGCATTGAAACCCTGGCAAGCTTCACGGTGCAGCGGGGGCGGCCGGTTCTGGAGCGGGGTTGACGAAGGCGTCTGGCACTGCGACGAACCCATAGAGCCGCTCTGGCGCAAGGCGCTTGAGCATCGACTTGTCCGTTGCAGCGCCTGCGATGGCATGCTCTTTCTGGCCGGTGTCCAGGCGCACGGTGGTGGCCGTCGGATGGCCTGCGGCATCGGTGAGTGCCGCAACGATGGGTGCTTTTGCATTCGATGTTCGCTGAACCACGACCGCCAATTCGCCTGACACCAGCTTCACGTAATCCCCGGGCGGATACAAGCCAAACTGCTTGACCACTGCGGTGGACAAGGGTCCACCGGCATCTTCGCTGTACAACTGTCGCACTGCCGCCTGCGGGGACAACGCCTCGCGCAGTGCACGGGGGCTGATTTTGGCCATAAATACGTCGGCAACGCGTAACGCGACAGCCATTTCACCGACCTCCTTAAGACCCTTCGGGTAGCCGCTGCCGCCCGCTCTTTCATGGTGCTGTGCGATGGCATCCAGCCAGTCGACGTCGGTGATGCCGGCCTTGGTGAGTATTTCTAAGGCAATGCCTGGATGGCGGTGAATTTTTTCGCGCTGGCTGTCCCGCATAGGAACGTCCTGACTCGCCATTTGCCCCTGCAATTCGAGAATCGGAATATTCATGGTCAGTGCGGCCTTCACCAGACTCATCATGCGTTCGTGCGGCCACTGCAACTGGCGGACCATGAGTACACACAGTACGGCCGTGTGCACGCAGTGCGCGTAGCCGTACCAGTAATGCTGGGCGTTGTCCTGGCGGACGCAAAGGTACAGGGCGATGTCTGGGTTGATGTCCAGAAGCCCGATGATTCTCTGGGCGAATTGGTCTGTTCGGGCGGCGAAGTCCGGCGCGTCCACGTGCACCAATAGCTCTTGCAGCTCGGCCGCCGTCTTGTCCCATAGTCCGAACAGGTTGGGTGGCAAGACACGCGTGCTGCGCTGCGAGGAATCGGGTTCCTTGACGATGGTGGCCCGGACTTCCTCAATATCCACAAATGCTCCGCGTGCCAACAGCAGTTCGAGCTGGCTCTCACTGTGTATGACGTGCCCTTTGGACAGCAGCAAGTGCCCTTCTTCGTCGCGCACGTTCCACAACAGGGGGAGTCCAAGCTCTACCTTCGCTTTGGGCAGTCGCAGTACTTTCAATGTGAACTCCTGAAAGGTTCAAACAATTGCATATGCGCCGGGCCCGTCTGCCTCAAAACGCCAGTTGATTGCGGCCAGACTTCTTCGCCCGGTAGAGCGCGGCGTCAGCCAGTGTGACCAGGCTTTGCTGTGCCAAGTCATTCGCCGCGATGCAGGTGGCAGCCCCCATGCTCACGGTCACACAGTCGCTGACAGCGCTGTCTTGGTGAGGAATGCGCAAATTTAAAACACCTTCGCGGATGCGTTGCCCAACCGCCAGCGCACCGGCTTCATCGCAATTGGGAAGAATCACCACAAACTCTTCTCCGCCGTACCGTGCCACCACATCATGGGGGCGCACTATGGACTTGGACAAACTGCCAGCCAGGGATTTTAAGCAACTGTCGCCTGCCTGGTGGCCGTAGTGGTCGTTGTATTTCTTGAAAAAGTCCACATCAATCATGATGACCGCCATGGGGGATTTCTCGCGCCCGGAACGGGCCCATTCAATTTCGAGCTTCTCGTCAAACGCTCTGCGGTTGTAAATGCCGGTCAGGCCATCCTGGTAGGCGAGGCCTTCCAGCGCGGTCTGGGCCTTTTTTTGCACGGTGATGTCGCGCAGCGTTTCGACCACGGCAACCAGATCGCCTTTTTGGTCAAATATGGGGCCAGCGTCAATTGCCAAATACAGGCGCTTGCCCTGACTCGGCATGACACACCAGTTCTCCGCGTGGACACCATACGCCTCGCCGGCCGGGTCGTCATGGGTCACATAGAGCGCTTCAATCTCCGCCAATCGATTTTGAACAATCAGGTCCGCCAAACAGGCGCGCGGAGTTTCATAAAAAGCGCGCCAGTGTTCCCTGGTGCCAATGACATCCTGTCCGGCGATTCCGGTTAGCCGTTCGCAGGCCTTGTTCCAGATGAGTACCTTGCCGTGCTTATCCAGTACAAAGGTGGGGACCACCAGAAACTGCATGAGGTTCGTAGCAAAGTTGAAATCCGTGGTGACCATGGTTTGCGCCTCTTCGGCTTGAAGACTTCATACGCCCTGATATTGTTTTTGTCGGCATTTGTGCCTGACCATTTTCTGGAGTGTATTGGACACCAAAACTCGCCATGCCTCCCTCCGAAATTCAGCTTGTTTGCAGGACTTCCAGCAAGCGGTCCAGGCCGCCGCTGTTGATAGCGACGTTGGCTTGCTCACGCACGGCGGGTTTGGCGTGGTAGGCCACCGACAAACCGGCTTCGCCCATCATGGGCAAATCATTGGCACCATCGCCCATGGCTATGGTCTGCGCCATGGAGATACCCATGAGTGTGGCCACTTCCAGCAGGGTGCGACGCTTCTCGGCACCATCGCAAATGTCACCCCAGGGCTGATCCACCATGCGGCCGGTGAGGGTGCCACAAGTGGGGCCGTTTTCTACTTCCAGCACGTTGGAGCGGGCAAAGTCGATGCCGAGACGGTCGCGGATGCGGTCGGTAAAAAAGGTGAAACCGCCGGACACCAGTAGCACCTTGAGCCCCGCCGCTTTGCAAGCGGCCACCAGTACGGCGGCACCTGGGTTGAGTTGCAGGCGCTGGGTGTAGACCTCTTCCATGTGCTGCACCGTCACACCCTTGAGCAGGGCCACACGGGCGCGCAGGCTGGCTTTGTAGTCGGTAATCTCGCCGCGCATGGCGGCCTCGGTGATGGCTGCCACCTCGGCCTTGCGGCCGGCTGCGTCTGCAATTTCGTCCACACACTCGATGTTGATAAGGGTGGAGTCCATGTCAAACGCGATGAGCTTGTAGTCCGATAGTTTGCGGGCTGCAGGCAGGTTGCGAGTGACGAGGCCGGGGGTAATTGCTTGGGTGGACATACGGTTGAATTGCTATTAAATTAGTAGCTGCTTGCGCAGGTTCTATAAGGGCTGGAGCCAGTTTTCGACCTGAAGATCGGGTACACGGACGAATTCTGCGTCGGCGGTGACCAAGGTAGCCCCGAGTGACAGAGCATGGGCGGCGATGAGTGTGTCGTTGGCACCAATGGGGGTGCCGGCTTGCTCTAAATGGGCGCGCAGTTTGGCGTATTGCGGGCCTACGACTTCATCCAGAGGGAGCACCACCAAGTTTTGCATTTGAATCTCGTAAGCAGCCTGCAGGCGCGGAGATCCGTGTCTCGCCAGGCCAAAAAGAAGTTCGTACTGCACAACCACGCTAGTGACCAATGTGCAGTCGGGCGTGCGCAGTCCCCATTGGCGCACACGCGCAGTGTCCGTACCGGAGCGGTCTTTCATCAGGGCGCTGATGATGTTGGTATCGAGCAGGAATGTGGTCCCTGTAGTCATGGCGCATCGTCACCGAAATTAATGTCATCCAGGGGAAGCAGCCCCTCATCGCCAATGTCTGGAAACTCGTCCGTACAGGGGCCAAGCTTGGCAATTTCGTCCAAGGCAAAAACCAGTGCAGCCAGCGTGCCTTTTTTTGGCCTGTCCGGCACCAGCTCCAAAATCAACCGGTTGCCTTCGCGGTGCATCAGCGCCTGGGTGCCGGGTAGCTCAAACTCTTTGGGGATGCGCACCGCCTGGTTGGCACCATTTCTGAAGAGTTTTACGGCTCTAGCCCCCGTGTCTATTGCATAGGGTGCTATAGATTCGCTAGCAATACTGGATGAAGTAGGGTGGGGTGTGACCATGGCTCACCTCCTTGAAAAGTCGGTGCCTACTTTAGCATATGCCAAGGCATATGTCATATCGATGTGGCAGTTTCCACCACGGGCTGCCCTAAGCTTTTCAAAATATCCCGCACCATCTGCGCCCGGTCTTTGGTCTCGGGCAGTTCGCGTTCGATGCGCAGCTTCTCGTTACCAGCCAGTTTGATGTGCTTGTTCTTCTGAATCAGCTGGATGATCTTCATCGGGTCAATGGGCGGGTTCTTTTTGAACGTGATGGTGATCACACCCGGGGCCGCATCCACCTTGACCACGCCATACGGCTGGCTGAGCACGCGCAGGCGGTGCACGTCGATGAGGGTTTGGGCCTGCGGTGGCAGCTTGCCAAAGCGGTCGACAATTTCTTCCAGCAACGCGTCCACCTGGTCGGCGTTCTTGGCGGTGGCCAGCTTTTTGTAGAAGCTCAGGCGCAGGTGCACATCGCCACAGTAATCGTCGGGCAGCAGGGCCGGAGCGTGCAGGTTGATGTCGGTCGTCACGTTCAACGGGCTCAACAAATCAGGCTCGATACCGGCCTTTAGGCAGCGCACCGCCTCGCTCAGCATTTCGTTGTAGAGCTGGAAGCCCACTTCCAGCATATTGCCGCTCTGGTTCTCACCCAACACCTCACCGGCACCGCGAATCTCCAAGTCGTGCATGGCCAGGTAAAAGCCGCTGCCCAGTTCCTCCATGGCCTGAATGGCGTCCAGTCGCTGTTGGGCTTGCTTGGTCAAACCCTCGATGTCGGGCACCATCAAATAGGCATAGGCCTGGTGGTGGCTGCGGCCCACGCGGCCACGCAGTTGGTGCAGCTGGGCCAGGCCAAACTTGTCGGCGCGGCTCATGACGATGGTATTGGCCGTGGGCACGTCAATGCCGGTTTCGATAATCGTGGAGCACAGCAGCAGGTTGTAGCGCTGGGCAATGAAGTCACGCATTACCGCCTCTAGCTGCCGCTCGGGCATCTGGCCGTGTGCCACCGCAATGCGCGCCTCGGGCAGCAGCTCTTCGAGCTTCTGGCGGCGGTTCTCGATGGTCTCGACTTCGTTGTGCAGGAAGTAGACCTGCCCACCGCGCTTGAGTTCGCGCAGCACCGCTTCGCGGATGACGCCATTGCCCTCGGTGCGAACAAAGGTCTTGATGGCCAGACGGCGCTGCGGCGCGGTGGCAATCACGCTCAAATCGCGCAGGCCTTCCAGCGCCATGCCCAGCGTGCGGGGAATGGGTGTGGCGGTGAGGGTCAGCACATCGACTTCAGCACGCAAGGCCTTCATCTGCTCCTTGTGGCGCACGCCAAAACGGTGCTCTTCGTCAATGATCAGCAGCCCCAGGTTTTTGAAATGCGTGTCCTGGCTCAGCAGCTTGTGGGTGCCGACCACGATGTCGATGGTGCCGTCCGCCACACCTTTGAGGGCGGCGGTGATTTCTTTGCCAGAGCGAAAGCGGCTCATCTCGGCCACCTTCACGGGCCATTTGCCAAAGCGGTCTATCAGCGTCTGGTAGTGCTGCTCTGCTAGGAGCGTGGTGGGGGCCAAAAACGCCACCTGTTTGCCGCCGGTGATGGCGATAAAGGCAGCGCGCAGCGCCACTTCGGTCTTGCCAAAGCCCACATCGCCGCAAATCAGCCGGTCCATGGGGCGCGGGCTGATCATGTCTTGGATCACGGCGTGAATGGCCGCTGCCTGGTCGGCAGTTTCGTCAAAGCCAAAGTCGTTGGCAAAGGTTTCGTAGTCGTTGGGGCTGTAGCGGAAGGCGTGGCCTTCTCGGGCAGCCCGGCGGGCGTAAATGTTGAGCAACTCGGCGGCGCTGTCGCGCACCTGTTCGGCGGCACGGCGTTTGGCTTTGTCCCACGCGCCTGAACCCAGGCGGTGCAGGGGGGCTTCATCGGCGCTGACGCCGGTGTAGCGGCTGATCAGTTGCAGCTGGCTCACCGGCACGTAGAGCGTGGCTTTGTCGGCATATTCCAGGTGCAAAAACTCCTGGGGCTCTGGCTCGCCCTGGGCATTTTTGTTGCCCATGTCCATGTGAATGAGGCCCCGGTAACGGCCAATGCCGTGGGCGCTGTGCACCACTGGGTCACCCACATTGAGCTCGCTCAGGTCTTTGATCAGCGCTTCCACGTCGCTGACCTGTTCCTGCTTTTTACGCCTGCGTGTGGTCGGACCAGCGGCAAACAGCTCGGTCTCGGTCACCAGATCGATACCGGCTTCCAGCCAGGCAAAGCCGATGGTCAGCCCGGCCGTGGCAATGCCAATCGGCTCGGTGCTGGCGACAAACTCGGCCAGCGAATCAAAGGCGGGTGGGTTGAACTGCGAGGCCCGCAGAAAGTCCAACAGGCTTTCGCGGCGGCCATCGCTCTCGGCCAGCACCAAAATGCGGTGCTGCGTGTTGCGGGCGTGGGTTTTCAGGCGGGCCAGCGGCTCTTCGGTGCCACGCTCGACGGACAGCGCTGGCAACACGCCAATGTTGGCGAAGTCTTCCGGATTACCGGCTGGGCGAATCGCCAGTTGCGCATGTTCGTTGGCGCGGGCAAAAAACTGCTCGGTGCCCAGAAACAACGATTCCGGCGGCAGCACCGGGCGTTCGGGGTCGGTCTGCACCAGGCGATAGCGGTCTTTGGTGTCCTGCCAAAAGCGCTGGAACGCACCTTCCAGATCGCCATGCAAGACTACGGTGGCGTCCTTGCCCACATAGTCAAACACGGTGGCGGTGTCGTCAAAAAACAGCGGCAGGTAGTACTCAATGCCGGCGGTGGCCACACCGTTGCCAATGTCTTTGTAGATGCGGCTCTTGGTTGGGTCGCCATCCAGTAATTCGCGCCAGCGGCTGCGAAACTTAGCCCGCGCCGCGTCGTCCATGGGGAACTCGCGCCCGGGCAGCAGGCGCACTTCGGGCACCGGGTACAGGCTTCGCTGGCTGTCGGGGTCGAAGGTGCGGATGCTGTCGATCTCGTCATCAAACAGGTCCACCCGGTACGGCACTTGGCTGCCCATGGGGAATAGGTCAATCAACCCGCCACGTACTGCGTATTCGCCGGGGCTGACTACCTGCGTCACATGGCTGTAACCCGCCAGGGTGAGCTGGCTCTTGAATTTGGCCTCATCGAGTTTTTGCTTGACCTTGAACTGAAAGGTGTAGCCCGCCAAAAAGCTGGGCGGTGCCAGCCGGTACAGCGCCGTGGTGGCCGGCACGATGACCACATCGGCACCGGTCTCTTTGTCGCGCTGCTGAATGCGCCACAGCGTGGCCAGGCGCTCGCTGATCAGGTCCTGGTGCGGCGAGAAGGTGTCATAAGGCAGCGTCTCCCAGTCGGGGAACAGGGCGCAGCGCAGTGTGGGGGCAAAAAACGCAATTTCTTCCAGCAGGCGCTGGGCGTCCGACGCATCGGCGGTGACGACGGTGAGGGCCTGACCGGCGGCTTTTTCACGTTCGCCTAAGCGGGCCAGCAAGAGCGCATCGGCAGAACCGGCAGGGCGGGGCAGGGTGTAGCGTTTGCCGCTTGTGAGTTTTGGTAAATCCATGGATACCTTGATTCTAGAATGGGGGCCGCACCCATGACCCAGTCTCCCCTCCATTCCCCGACACATCCCACGGCACCGAGCCGCATCTGGGCGCTGATTCCTTGCGCCGGTACCGGTTCTCGTTCGGGCTCAGAAGGCCCCAAACAGTACCAGTCAGTGGCGGGGCAACCCATGGTCATGCACAC
>JBEEJM010000171.1:0-2770 GCA_041169205.1 Pseudomonadota bacterium
TCGATCACGCTGATGATGTCGGCAATTTTTTTGCTGCTGGCATCGATCTCCTGCATGGTGGTGACCACCTGCGTAACCACCGCACCACCACGCTGGGCTACGTTCGACGCATTGGCGGCCAGTGCGCTGGCCTGACGCGCGTTTTCGGTGCTGTGCTGCACTGTGGCAGTCAGGGAGTCCATGCTGGACGCAGTCGACTGCAGGTTGCTCGAGGTGTGTTCGGTGCGCTGCGCCAAGTCGTTGTTACCCTGCGCAATCTCGAAACTGGCGGTGGCAATGCTGTCGGTACTCTGGCGCACTTGGGCCACCATGCGGCCCAGCGACTCATTCATCGACGCCAGCGATTGCAGTAGCTGGCCAAACTCGTCTTGTCGTGTTGTCGAAATATGGGAACTCAAATCCCCCTGGGCAATGCGTGCCGCAATTTCGTTAGCCTGGTCCAGGGGGTCGCGGATGGAACGCACCAGCCAACCGGTGCCCCCCGTAATGAGCACCACCACGACGACCAGCCCCACGACAATGCCGATACTGTTGCTTTGGCGCCGGCTTTCGGTATCGGCCTGCACATCGACGACACGCTGCTGCTGCATCTTGACCAATTCTTTCTGCGAAGCAATGTACAAGCCCATGGCCGGCAGGTACTGCGTGTTCATGATCGTCAGGGCTTCGTCCACATTGCCGTCCGCACGGGCTTTGCGCGCCTTGTCACGCAGCTCAATCACGGGTTTGCGGAAGTCGGCAATCTTCGTCAACTGGGTGCGATCAGCCGCCGTGATAGGCAAGGATTCCAGCATTTTTTGCAGCACCGTGATCTGGTCAGTGGTGGCGGTCACCGCATCCTTGAAGGCGGCGCCAACACCCGGCTCTCCGCTCAGAATGATGGCGGTGTTACGTACCGCATTGGTCTCGGTCAATCCATTCCATTGGGTAGCAACATGCTCCAATTGCGACGCAACATCCAGACGCGCACGTCCTTCCGCCAGAATACCTGCACTACGCACCAAACCAATGCCGGCAATAGCCGTCAGCAAGGCCAGCACGATGGCAATGAACAACCACAGCTTGGCGGCGATCTTCAGGCTATTGAGATTCATGTTCTTGTCTCCTGTTTATTGGTAGCGAACACTTTTTTTGATGTCGCAGCAGGATAGCACCAAGGATCGGAGAGTGCGCGCGCTAGTGGATTTGCCAGGCTTTTTGGTGCTTAACCGCAGCCAGTTGATCGACGCTGACCAAACTGGCATCCAGCTCGGCCAGAGGTAAGAGCACAAAAGCACGTTCCCACATACGCGGATGGGGCACTACCAAGTCGGGCGTGGCCATCATTTGCGTGCCATAGAGCAGCAGGTCGAGATCGAGCGTGCGCGGGGCGTTTTTGAAACTGCGCGCGCGTCCGGCTTGCTGTTCGATCAACTGTAAAGCGGTCAGCAGTTGCTGGGGGGGCAGCAATGTCTGCACCTGCAGCACCGCATTGACGTAGTCGGCACCACCGGCATCAACCGGCGCACTGCCATAGAGGCTGGAAGCCCGGGCACCCTGCACGCCAGGGAGCCCAGCAATGGCCGCAATCGCATTGCGTACGGCCAGCGCTGCATCGCCCAAATTGGCGCCTAAACCGATGTAGGCAGTGACAGCCAAGTTACGCGTCTTGCGAACCTGCGGGGCCAGCGCCGTCGCCTCGGGCCGCGCCAGCGCGACGGCGGCGACGGCGTTTGCGCGGTGCGCTGCTGTCAAAGCCTTCACCTTCGCCTGCCGGTCCATCAAAAGGTGCTTGCGCCTCTGGGGCCGCCTGCACATCACGCACGGGCGTAGATATCGGCGCTGACATAGGTGCTGGTGCGCGGTGCACACGCGGTGCGCGGGGACGCTTTTGTTGCTCTTCGCGGACCTGGTCCACCAAGTCTTGGCGCATGTTGTCGTCGGCCATGCTGAATTCTTGCCACCAGTCCGCCAGCACTTCATCGACTTCGCCCGCGTCGGCACGCAGGCGCATGAAGTCAAACGCGGCGCGGAAGCGTGGCTGCTCGGCCAGTCCAAACGGCGTGCTACCCAAGCGCTTCTCGAAGCGCGGCTGCATCATCCAGATTTCACGCATGTCACCGGCCAGCTTGCCGCGCCCGGACACATCGCCAATTCGGGCATTGAACACATCGTCAATCGCATCTTGCAGCGCCGGATGGCTGTGCTGCCCGTCCGTCACACGTCGCGCCCAACCATCGCGCACATCGGCCCACAGCACACAGGCCAGCAAAAAGCTGGGTGCCACGGGCTTGTGCTCGCCGACACGGCGGTCTGTGTCTTTGAGGGCCGCGTTCACAAAGGTTTGTTCAGCGCGTTCCACCACCACATCGAGCAGCGGGTAAATGCCACGGGCCATGCCCAATTGCTTGAGCTGCTCGACCGACGCCAGCGCATGGCCGGTTTGCAGCAGTTTGAGCATTTCGTCAAACAGGCGGCTCTGCGGCACATCGTTCAGCAACGACTGGCTCTTGATCAGCGGCGCAGCGGTTTTAGCCTCTAACTTGAAGCCCAACGGGCTAAGCTTGGCCGCAAAACGCACGGCACGGATGATGCGCACCGGGTCTTCGCGGTAGCGCGTGGCGGCGTCGCCAATCATGCGCAGCAACTTGGCTTTGGCGTCCTTCAAACCATGGTGGTAGTCCACCACGATCTGGGTTTCCGGGTCGTAGTACATCGCGTTGATGGTGAAGTCACGGCGCACCGCGTCTTCTTCTTGCGGGCCCCACACGTTGTCGCGCAGCACGCGGCC
>JBEEJM010000172.1:0-2566 GCA_041169205.1 Pseudomonadota bacterium
CTTCATGATCGTGATTCTGTTCAAGCCGCAAGGGCTCTTGGGCAAGAAAGAAGAGCGAAAAGTCTGATATGAAAAAACTCAATATTGTGCTGATGGTCGCCATCGCCGCGCTGATGCTGGTCGTGCCGCAATTCCTCAAGAACTACGGCATTTACTTGCTGACCTATTGGCTGATTTTTATCATCGCCACCATGGGCCTGAACCTCACCGTGGGCTATGCGGGCCAGAAGTCTCTGGGCCATGCTGCCTTCTTTGGCATCGGTGCCTACACCGTGGCCATTCTGATGAAGGCTGGTTTCAGCTTCTGGCTGGGCTTGCCTGCTGCCGCGCTGATCTGCTTTGTGGTGGGCATCATCCTGGGCTTTCCAGCCCTGCGGGTGCAAACCATTTACCTGGCGTTTGCCACGCTGGGGTTCAACACCGCCATCTGGCTGGTGATGCGCAACGAAGAAGCCTTTACGGGCGGCACCTTTGGCATCAACAACATTGCACGGCCTGAATTGTTCGGCCTGTCGTTGGAAAACAACCTGCCCTATTACTACTTCGCGCTGGCCGTGACGGTGGTCATGGCGCTGCTTCTGCTGGGCTTGCTGCGCTCGCCCTGGGGCAAAGCGTTTACCGCACTGCGCGACAACCCTATCCGCGCCGAGAGTCTGGGCGTGGACACCCGCAGCTACACGCTGCTGAGCTTTGCCATCGGTGCGGCCTACGCCGGTATTGCCGGTGGCCTGCTGGCCAGCCAAGTGCAATTTATTGAGCCGGCACAGTTCACCGTGGGCACCTCCATCATGATGTACCTGATGGTGGTGGTCGGTGGCCCGGGCTACTTCCTGGGCCCGGTGCTGGGCGCTGCAGTGGGCGTGATAGCCCCAGAGTGGCTGCGCGATGTACCCAAGGTGTCGGATTGGTACCTGCCCATCTTCGGCGCCTCCGTGGTGCTGCTGATGATCTGGTTGCCCGATGGATTGCTCAGCATTCCGGACCGCCTGAAAGCCAAGAAACAAGCACGCTTTGACTCTGCAGCCCGCGCAGCATCTGCGCAAGCAGCTATGAAAAAAGGAGCACAGGCATGACCGCCTCCATCCAACCGGTGCTCAAAGTCACGGGCCTGAAAAAAGCCTATGGCGCGATCCAGGCCGTAGGCGGCGTGAGCTTTGAAGTCATGCCTGGCGAAATCTTCGGCGTGATTGGCCCCAACGGCTCGGGCAAGACCACACTGTTCAACAGCATGCTGGGCCAGATCACCCCCGACGAAGGCAAGATCGAACTCAACGGCGAAGACGTCACCACCTGCGGCCCGCTGGAGCTCAACCGCCGTGGCGTGGGCCGCACATTCCAAACGCTGCAGGTGTTTGGCAAGATGACGGTGCGCGACAACCTGATCGTGGCCGCCCAGGAGCACTCCGGCTCCATGTTCAGCCGCATGTTCGCCCCCAGCGACTCCGGCCTGGGTGTCAAAGCCGACGCGCTAATTGACCAGTTCCGTATTCGCCATGTGGCCGACAAAAAAGCCGGTGAGCTGAGCTATGGCCAGCAAAAGCTGGTGGACATTGCCATGGCCTTTATGAGCCAGCCCGATCTGGTGCTGCTCGACGAGCCCTGCGCCGGGGTCAACCCCAGCCTGGTGGGTGGCATCTCCAACCTCCTGAAAGAGCTCAACCGCAATCCGCAAATCGGCAAGAAGAGCTCGTTTGTGGTGATTGAACACAACATGGACTTTGTGATGGACCTGTGCCACCGCATCATGGTGATGGTGGAAGGCCAGGTGATGGCCATTGGCACACCCGCCGAAATTCGGGCCAATAAACAGGTGCTCGACGCCTACCTGGGGAGCTAAATATATGTGGCACACCCCCCGGCTTCGCGCACTGCGTGTCGCTTCGCTTTCCCCCTTGCAGGGGGCAACACCAGCAGCCCGGCAAAGCCGGTTCTGCGGTGTTTCTGGAAAAGACACGGTCTACTGGAGCAATTGAAATGACTACCGATACCTGTATTGAATTTGATGACGTGGTGGCGGGCTATAAGGATTTCATGATCCTTAACAACCTGTCCTTCAAAGCCAAGCGCGGCACCATTACGCTCTTGCTCGGACCCAATGGGGCGGGCAAGTCCACGGTGCTCAAAACCCTGTTTGGTTTGCTCAAGCCGCGCCAGGGCAAGATTTTGCTCGATGGCGTGGAGGTCAATGGCTCCAGCCAGAAGGCCTTGCTGGCCCAAGGCATTGCCTTTGTGCCGCAGGGCCGTAATCTGTTTGGCCAGCTCTCGGTGTTCGAGAACCTGGAGCTCGGTGGCATCACCTTGGGCATGAAGACAACGCACGAGCGTATCCCCGAAGTGCTGGAGTTTTTCCCGCGCGTCAAACAGCGCCTGCATTCTGCCGCGTCGGCCTTGTCGGGCGGTGAGCAAAAGCAGCTGGAAATTGGCCGCGCACTGCTGCTGCGCCCCAAGGTGATTCTGATTGACGAGCCGTCGATTGGCCTCTCCCCGCTGGTGGTGCAAGACGTGTTCAAGCTGCTGCGCAGGCTGGCAGATCAGGGCACCACCGTGCTGATGGTGGAGCAAAACG
>JBEEJM010000173.1:0-7588 GCA_041169205.1 Pseudomonadota bacterium
CAGACTACTTTGAAGCCCTGTTTTCGCTGGCGCAGGCCGAACCAGAAGCGATCCCCGTGCTGTGCGTCGACGGGCCCACCGCCTCCGGAAAAGGCACTTTGGCCGCGGAACTGGCCCAAAAATTGGGTTACCACTTTCTGGACTCCGGCTCGCTGTACCGCCTGACGGGCTTGGCCGCGACCCGCGATGGCATCGTCATTGATCCGGCCAACGAGCAAGCCATCGTCGCCCTGCTGAAAAGCCTGGCCATCCGCTTTGAAGGCCCCCATATCTTCATGGACGGCGAAGACGTCACCGAGGCCATTCGCACTGAAGCGGCGGGTATGAATGCCTCTCGCGTATCGGCATTCCCCATGGTGCGCGCGGCCCTGGTGGAGTTTCAGCGCAGCTTTCGCCAGCTTCCCGGCCTGGTGGCCGATGGGCGCGACATGGGCACGGTGATCTTTCCGCAAGCGTCTCTCAAAGTGTTCCTGACGGCCAGTGCGGCCTGCCGCGCCGAACGGCGCCATAAGCAGTTGATTTCAAAGGGAATTTCCGCTACACTTGACAGTCTTCGCGCAGACTTGGAAGCACGCGACGCCCGGGACTCCTCCCGCGCTGTTGCACCTCTAAAGCCTGCCGCAGATGCCGCGCTGCTGGACAACTCAGATCTCTCGGTTGAAGAATCGGTCGATCAGGTGTTGAACTGGTGGCAAAGCAAACAGCCTTTCTAGCTCCGGTTAAAAAGGCTGTCGGTAGAAAACAAAGGCATATGCCTTTGTGTGGTCCCCATCGCTCTTATCGCGCGTCAGCGCACCGGTTCACACCAAGGGCAATGGGGTTCAACAACTTAACCCCGCAGTGCAAACTGCAAAACACATGTCTGAATCTTTCGCAGCCCTATTTGAAGAATCGCTACAACGCTCGGAAATGCGCACCGGTGAAGTCATCACCGCCGAAGTCGTCCGCATCGAGCACAGCTTTGTTGTGGTCAACGCTGGCCTCAAGTCCGAAGCCTACGTGCCAATCGAAGAATTCAAGAGCGACAAAGGCGAACTCGAAGTCCAAGTGGGCGATTTCGTGTCCGTGGCCATCGACTCCGTTGAAAACGGTTATGGCGACACCATCCTGTCCCGCGACAAAGCCAAGCGTCTGGCTTCCTGGATGAGCCTCGAAAAGGCCCTGGAATCTGGCGAGTTTGTCACTGGTACCACCAGCGGCAAGGTCAAGGGCGGTCTGACCGTTTTGGTCAACGGTATCCGCGCATTCTTGCCCGGCTCGCTGGTCGACACCCGTCCTACCAAAGATCTGTCTCCGTACGAGAACAAGACTCTGGAATTCAAGGTTATCAAGCTCGACCGCAAGCGCAACAACGTCGTGTTGTCTCGCCGTGCCGTGGTGGAAGCCTCCATGGGCGAAGAGCGCGCCAAGCTGATGCACACCCTCAAAGAAGGTTCTGTGGTGCAAGGCGTGGTCAAGAACATCACCGAATACGGTGCATTCGTGGACCTCGGCGGTATCGATGGCCTGTTGCACATCACCGACATGGCATGGCGCCGTGTCCGTCACCCTTCCGAAGTGGTGACTGCTGGTCAAGAGATCACTGCCAAGATCCTGAAATTCGACACCGAGAAAAACCGCGTGTCTCTGGGTCTGAAGCAAATGGGCGACGACCCATGGATGGGCGTGAACCGCCGCTACCCCCAAGGTACCCGCATGTTCGGCAAGATCACCAACATCGCCGATTACGGCGCATTTGTGGAACTGGAACCCGGAATCGAAGGTTTGGTGCACGTGTCCGAAATGGACTGGACCAACAAGAACGTTGCACCTTCCAAAATCGTTGCCCTGGGTGACGAAGTCGAAGTCATGGTTCTGGAAATCGACGAAGACAAGCGTCGTATCTCTTTGGGCATGAAGCAGTGCAAGGCCAACCCATGGCAAGAGTTTGCTCAGAACACCAAGCGCGGCGACCGCGTGAAGGGTCCGATCAAATCCATCACCGACTTTGGCGTGTTCGTCGGTCTGGCTGCTGGTATCGATGGCCTGGTGCACCTGTCTGACCTGTCCTGGAATGAGCCCGGCGAAACCGCTGTGCGCGAATACAAAAAGGGCCAGGAAGTTGAGGCTTTGGTCTTGGCTGTGGACGTGGACCGCGAGCGCATCTCCTTGGGTATCAAGCAGCTCGACTCCGATCCTTTCACCACCTTCGTGTCGATCAACGACAAGGGCCAGATCGTTACCGGTAAGGTCAAGACTGTGGATGCCAAGGGCGCTGAAATCGACCTGGGCGAAGACATCATTGGCTACCTGCGCGCTTCCGAAATCAGCCGCGACCGCGTTGAAGACGCTCGCAACGTGCTGAAAGAAGGCGACGAAGTGACGGCTGTGGTTGTCAATGTGGATCGCAAGACCCGCAACATCCAGTTGTCCATCAAGGCGAAAGACATGGCTGACCAAAATGAAGCCATGCAATCCCTGAGCCAACAGTCTTCCCGTGAAAACGCTGGAACGACCAGCCTGGGTGCGTTGCTGCGCGCCAAGCTCGATAACAACTAAGCCCTGTTGTTGAACTAACGAACTGACATAAGCGACCGGTTACCCTGAGATGTCTTTGGGTAACCGGTCGTTTTTTTGTCTCTAAAATTTTTGCTCCATGACCCGCTCAGACCTCGTTGAAGCACTGGCCAACCGTTTTAGCCAGCTCACCCATCGTGATGCCGAATTCGCCGTCAAGGCCATTCTGGACGCGATGAATGACGCATTGGTGCGCGGCCACCGCATCGAGATTCGTGGTTTCGGCAGCTTTTCCATCAACCGCCGCCCTCCCCGCATGGGACGTAATCCGCGCAGCGGCGAAAGCGTAGCCATCCCGGAAAAGCGGGTACCGCACTTCAAGCCCGGCAAGGCCCTGCGCGAAGCCGTCGACGAGCGCACCGCCGAACTGGAATCCAAGGCCAAACCCTGAGTAGAATCCCTCGACACCGAGGAGATGAATGAAACAGATCGCATGGCTCTTTAAGTGGTTACTTAAAGCAGCCATTTTTTTTACCCTGTTCGCTTTCGCACTGAACAACCAGGGCGACACGACGGTGAACTTTTTCTTCGGCTACCGCTGGACAGCGCCCATGGTGCTGGTCGTGCTGGGCGCGTTTGCCTCCGGCTTGGTCATTGGCGTGCTGGGCATGGTGCCGCGCTGGTGGCGCCACCGCCGTGAGGCCACCAAGGCACGACGCGTTGCCAACGAAGCCACCGCAGCACTCAACGCAGAAACCAACAAACAACCTCCTGCACCCCAACCCGATGGACTTTGATATCTCCATGATCCTTCTGGGTCTGCCGGTGGCCTTTGTGTTGGGCTGGATGGCCTCGCGCATGGACTTGCGCCAACTGCGCATGGAAAACCGCCAGGCACCCAAGGCATATTTCAAAGGCCTGAACTTTTTGCTCAATGAGCAGCAAGACCAGGCTATTGATGCCTTCATTGAAGCCGTCCAAAACGACCCCGACACCTCCGAGTTGCACTTTGCCTTGGGCAACCTGTTTCGCCGCCGGGGTGAATACGAACGGGCGGTACGGGTGCACCAGCACCTGCTCTCACGCGGCGACCTGAGCCTGGATGATCGCCACCGCGCGCAGCATGCACTGGCCCTGGACTATCTCAAGGCAGGCTTGCTGGACCGCTCAGAAGACGCCTTGTTAAAGCTCGAAGGCACGCGGTTTGAAGCGCAGTCGCGTCTGGCGCTGTTGGCCAACTACGAGCGCTCCCGCGATTGGCAAAACGCCGCCGTAATCGCCCACAAGTTGGAGACTTCGGGTCAGGGCAGCTTCAAGGGGCGCTTGGCGCATTACCTGTGCGAACAGGCCACAGCCAGCAACATCGCCAAAGACACCACGCAGGCCGTATTTTTACTCAAGCAGGCGATAGAGATTGCGCCGCAAGCGCCCCGCCCCCGCATGGAACTGGCAAAGCTGCAGCACCAGTTGGGCGATGCCAGTCAGGCGTATGCCATCCTGGTTGATGCCTTGGCTGCCGCCCCCAACGCAGTGGCACTGATGGCCCCTCTGCTGGCCCAGTACGCAGCCGAAGCCCATCAACGTGGGCCTGCCCTTGCGCGGCTCAAAGCCATTTACACCGAAGTCCGATCGCTCGATGTGCTCGACGCCATCGTGACCCTGGAAGCCACGTCAGAAGACACCACACCCACCGCACGTGACTGGTACGCGCACCACCTTGAAAAAGAGCCCTCACTGGTGGCTGCAGCCAAGTGGATTGCGGGTGAAAAGCTGGAGCACGAACAATTTCATCCCCAAGTCCAGCGCGCGCTGGACCATGCCGTCAAACCGCTCACCCGTTACCGCTGTGCGGCCTGTGGCTTTGAGGCCAAGCAACATTTCTGGCAATGCCCTGGCTGCCAGGCCTGGGACAGCTACCCCGCCCGCAGAGTCGAAGAATTATGACTATTTCAAAAGAACAAATGGCCACGGCCCACGTCCTCGTGGTCGGTGACGTCATGCTCGACCGCTATTGGTACGGCGCAGTCGACCGCATCAGTCCGGAAGCCCCCGTGCCCGTGGTGCGCATTACGCGCGAAGAAGAGCGCAACGGTGGCGCGGCCAACGTGGCCTACAACGTGGTCACACTGGGTGCGCAGGCCTCCTTGCTGACCGTGGTGGGCGACGACGAAGCCAGCCACAAGCTCGAGGCTCTGGTGGCAAAAACCGGCATCAAAACCCACTTTGGCCGCGATCCGGAGCTCACCACCACGGTCAAGCTGCGCGTCATCGGCCGCCAGCAACAGTTACTGCGTCTGGACTTTGAGAACACACCTAAAAACGAAATTTTGGCGTCACAAACAGCCACCTTCACCCAGTTGCTCCCCGACCACCAGGCGGTGCTATTCTCAGACTACGGCAAGGGGGGCCTGGCCCACGTGGGCGACATGATTGCCCAGGCGCGCGCGCTGTCCAAACCCATCCTGATCGACCCCAAGGGCCACGACTACTCGCGCTACCAGCGTGCCAATG
The DNA here is from genome assembly GCA_041169205.1 of Pseudomonadota bacterium. Classification (GTDB taxonomy): domain Bacteria; phylum Pseudomonadota; class Gammaproteobacteria; order Burkholderiales; family Burkholderiaceae_C; genus Allorhodoferax. The sequence continues at coordinate 5,008 of JBEEJM010000173.1, forward strand.
TCATTACCCCCAACCGGGCCGAGTTGCAGCAGGTCATCGGCGCGTGGAACAGCGAAGAAGAACTGCGCACCAAAGCCCACAACCTGCGCAACCAGTTGCAACTAGACGCCGTGCTCCTGACCCGCAGTGAAGAAGGCATGACCCTGTTTGATGCCGACGGCCAATTGCATGTGAGTGCGCAGGCACGCGAAGTGTTTGATGTCACCGGTGCGGGTGACACTGTGATTGCTACCATGGCCGCTTTGGTGGGTGCCGGGCTCACCCTGCGCGAAGCCCTGCCACTGGCCAACCGGGCCGGTGGGCTGGTGGTGGGTAAGTTTGGTACCGCCACCGTTTCCTATGAGGAGTTGTTTGCATGACACGTATCGTCGTAACCGGTGCTGCCGGATTCATTGGCAGCAACATCATCGCCGGGCTCAACGCCCGCGGCATCACCGACATCATTGCCGTCGACGATCTCAAGCAAGGCGACAAATTTCGCAACCTGGCCGATTTGCAAATTTCGGACTATGTGGACGCGGACACGTTTTATGACGAATTCGCCCACGGCCACTATGGCCAGGTCGAAGCGGTGTTTCACGAGGGCGCTTGCAGCGACACCATGGAGCTGGATGGCAAGTACATGATGGCCAACAACTACACCTTGTCGTGGAACCTGTTTCAGTCCTGCCAGAAGCGTGGCGTGCGCCTGCTGTATGCCTCCAGCGCCGCTACGTACGGCGGTTCTGACACGTTCCGGGAAGACCCGGCTTTCGAGCTGCCACTGAACGTGTACGGCTACTCCAAGCTGCTGTTTGACCAGCGCATGCGCCGTGAATGTGGACCCGACTTTGCCCGCACCAAGGCCGGCAAAACCATGCAAGTGGTGGGCTTCCGGTATTTCAATGTGTACGGGCCACGCGAACAGCACAAGGGCCGCATGGCCAGTGTGGCGTTTCACCAGTTTCATCAGTACAAAAATGAAGGCCGCGTCAAATTGTTTGGCGAATATGGCGGGTATGCGGCAGGCGGTCAAATGCGGGACTTTGTGTTTATCGACGACGTGGTCACCGTCAACCTGTGGTTCTTTGATAACCCAACGCAAACCGGCATTTACAACCTGGGAACCGGGCGCGCCCAGCCATTTAATGACGTGGCTATCAGCGTCGTGAACACCATGCGCCAGTTGCAGGGCGAGGCCGCGCTGTCGCAGGACGAAGCAGTTGCCAAAGGGCTGATCGAGTACATCGCCTTTCCCGACGCGCTGCGGGGCAAGTACCAAGCCTACACCCAAGCCGACCTGAGCGCCCTGCGCGCGACCGGATGCGACCACGTGTTTGCCAACGTGCAGCAGGGCGTGCAAAGCTATGTGCGCAATCTGGCGACCCAAAAGTGATTTGCGCGAACCTGCTGTCAACGCCGCGCTTTCGCCATGCGTTAATTCAGCAGCACGCTACATCGCGTGTCACCCATAGCGCCCAACCCATAACCCAAGGAAGCTCACCATGTTGAAGAAAATTCTGGCTGTCGTCGCAATGATGTACGCAGCGCTCTCGTTCGCTGCAGTCGATGTCAACAAGGCTTCGGCCGCTGACCTGGACGGCATCAAGGGCATTGGCCCTGGCATTTCCACCAAGATTCTGGATGAGCGCAAAAAAGGCAGCTTCAAGGACTGGAATGACTTCATCGAGCGCGTCAAGGGAGTGGGCGAAGGCAATGCCTCCAAGTTCTCTGCAGATGGCCTGACCGTGAACGGCGCTGGATTCAAGGGCGCACCTGCTGCCCCAGCCGCCAAGGCGGATGCCAAAGCCGCCGCACCGGCTGCCAAGGCAGCGCCAGCCGCCGCTGCAGTTCCTGCTGCTGCCGCACCCGCAGCAGCCCCTGCACCCGCTGCGAAGGCTGACGCCAAGGCCGATGCAAAAGCGGCCAAAGCCGCAGCAAAAGCCCAGAAGGCGGAAGAATCCAAAGCCAAGAAAGAAGCTGCTGCCCAAGCCAAAGCAGACAAAAAGGCCGCTAAAGCCGGCAAGGCCGACAAAGCAGTCGCACCAGCTGCTGCCGCCAGTGCCGCCAAGAAATAAGCCACCCGGCTCCAACAAAAAACCCGCCACGGCGGGTTTTTTGTTGTCTGCGCAAAGCAAATGATGGGAAACTCAGCGCATGTTATCTGTCATTGCAATCTGTTTAGGGGCCTGCGTCGGCGCACTCTCGCGCTGGCAATTGGGGCTATGGCTCAATCCCACCACGGTCGCGGGCACCACCCTGCCGGTCGGCACACTGGCAGCCAACCTGATTGGCGGCTACCTCATTGGTGTGTGTGTTGCCGTGTTTCAGGCCCTGCCGCAGTTGGACCCTGCCTGGCGCCTGGCGCTGGTCACGGGTTTTCTGGGCGCACTCACTACGTTCTCGAGTTTCTCTGCCGAAGTGGTCGCCATGCTGGGCCAACAACGCTACGCACTGGCACTGGGCACGGCTGCATTGCATCTGTGCGGGTCGCTGCTGCTAACCATCGCCGGCATGCGGAGCGCTACATTTTTTATAGCTACTCACGCATGATTGGCGGGGGCTAGTAGCCCAATGGTCTCTTAACCGACCAAGCCAACGT
>JBEEJM010000174.1:0-3116 GCA_041169205.1 Pseudomonadota bacterium
CTGATGGCCACCGCTCCGCCCATGCGCCCCAGCGCCTTGCGCGTTTTCGCCAGCCCCATGCCCAGGCCTTCAAACTGGCGGCTGGTGTGCAAGCGCGCGAAGGGCTGAAACAGCTTGTCGACCAGCAACGGGTTAAAGCCCACGCCCTTGTCTTGCACCGTCAGGTGCACCACGCCGTCGCCCAGCGCCGTGGACACCACGATTTCAGACCGTGCGCCCGGGTGGGCGAATTTGCAGGCATTGCCCAGCACCTGCTCCAAGGCCAGGCGCAACAGGGCCGCATCGGCCTGCACTGCAGAAGCATCGCCCGTCACCGTCCAGCGCACTTCGCGCTGTGGGTGTCGCTGGCGAAGCCCGTCCACCACCGACGCCAAAACGTCTTGCAGCACATCGTGCAGCACCACCGCCCCGACCTGCATCGGGGTGGTTCCCACGCGCGACAGCTCCATCAGCGCATCGAGCATGACGCTCATGTGCTTGGCCGAATCGGTGATGGTCGCCAAAAACCCCTGCACGTCGGTGCTGAGTTGGTCCCCGGCGTCTTCCTGCACCAGCTGCGCATAGGCCACGATGTGGCGCAAGGGCGCGCGCAAGTCGTGCGACACGGTGTAGGTGAACTGCTGCATCTCATGCTGGGCCGCAGCGTGTTGGGCTTCCAACTGGGCCTCTAGCTCGGCAATGCGTTGCCGCAAATCGGTGTCCGCCATAGTGGGGTTCCTTCAGGCTTTGGGCTTCTTCTGGGGACGCGCCCAATTGGCAATACTGACCTGCTTGCCCCGCGCCACGCTCAAAGCGCCCGGTGCGGTGCTTTTGGTGATGGTGGAGCCACCGCCAATGGTGCCGCCCGCCCCGATGGTGACCGGTGCCACCAGCACGCAGTTACTGCCCACGTGCACATCGGCCTCAATCACCGTGCGGTGCTTGTTGGCCCCGTCGTAGTTGGCCGTGATGCTGCCCGCGCCAAAGTTGACGCGCTCGCCCACATGGGCGTCGCCCAGATAGGCCAGGTGGTTGGCTTTGGCCCCTGCCGCCAAGGTGGAGTTCTTGATCTCCACAAAGTTGCCAATGTGCACCTCAGCCCCCAGCCGTGCGCCGGGGCGCAGGCGGGCAAATGGGCCAATCAGCGCGCCTGGCCCCACGGTCACACCCATCTTCTCGCCGTCGATATGCGTAAACGGGTGAATCACCGCACCGGCCTCGATGACGGCATTGGCAATCACGCAGTTGGCCCCAATGGACACGCCCTCGCCCAGGCTCACCTGGCCCATAAAGACACAGTTCACGTCAATGCTGACATCGTGCTCGCACATCAGGTCGCCGCGTACATCAATGCGCGCCGGGTCGGCCAAGCGCACACCCTCTTCCATCAGACGGTGGGCCTGGCGCAGCTGGTAGGCACGCTCCAGCTCGGCCAGTTGCACGGGGCTGTTGACGCCCGCCACTTGCACCGCGTCGTCAATCTTGTGGCCCACCACAGCCACGCCGTCGGCCACCGCAAATTTCACAATGTCGGTCAGGTAGTACTCGCCCTGGGCATTTTTATTGTCCAAGCGGGCCAGCCAGCGCTTCAGCTGCACAGCAGGCACGGCCATGATGCCGCTGTAAATCTCGGTGATTTGGCGCTGCACTTCGGACGCATCTTTGTGCTCGACGATGGCTTGCACTGCGCCGTCTTTTGCACCGTCCTTAGAAGCGTTTTCTCTGACGATGCGGCCATAGCCTGTAGGGTTGTGCATCTCCAGCGTCAGCAGGGCCAGCTTGTCGCCACCGCACGCGGCAATCAGGTGCATCAAGGTGTTGGATTGGGTCAGCGGCACGTCACCCGACAGCACCACCACGATGCCATCGTCGGCCAGCGCGGGCACCGCTTGTTGTACCGCGTGGCCGGTGCCCAACTGCGGCTCCTGGCGCACACATTGCAAGGCAAACTCGGCTCCAGCCCCCGTGGAACCTGCGAGGGCTGCTTCAACTTCGATAGCACCGTGGCCGGTGATGACCACCACTTTACGGGCCATCAGCTCGCCTGCGGTGTCCACCACGTGCTGCAACAGCGCACGCCCGGCCAGGCGGTGCAACACCTTGGGCAGCTTGCTCTTCATGCGTGTGCCTTTACCGGCCGCCATAATCACCACATCCACCGCACTACGATGGCCTGCTATTACCGTTGCCATTCCCGATGCGTGCGATGCTTCCGATATTCCCTGCTTTGAAACCACTTCGATGTTCCTTTTTTTGCGTTGTGCTCTGCGCTGCTTTTCGCGCCGGTGCACCATTATCAGCGTGCTGACCGCCCTATTCGCCTTGAGCGGCTGTAGCGCCATCCGGCTGGGCTACAACAACGCACCCGACCTGGGCTATTGGTACCTGGACAACTATGTCGACTTTGACAGCGCCCAGAGCACCCGGCTCAAGGCCGACCTGCAAGCCCTGCAAGACTGGCACCGCAAAGAAGCGCTGCCGCAGTACGCCGAACTGCTCAAAACCCTGCAGCCCCTGGCCCAGCAAAGCCTCAGCAACGACCAGGTTTGCGCCCTGTACGACACCATTGAGCGCCAGTTGGTCGTCAGCGCCGATCGCATGCTACCCACGGCCGTGGCACTCACACCCACCTTGCAGCCGCGCCAGCTCGAGAACCTGGCCCGCACCTGGGAAAAGCACAACAAGGAACGGCGCGAAGAGTGGCTCGAAGGCACTGCCGAAGACCGGCTCAAGCTGCGCATGAAAAAGCTGCTGGACCGTGTGGAGTCGTTTTATGGCCGTCAGAGTGAGGCGCAAGTAAAGCAACTGGCTGCCTTGCTGGAAGCGTCACCTTTTGACGGTGCGCTGCAATACCAAGAAACACTGCGCCGCCAGCAAGACATTTTGCAAACCGTCAAGGCGCTGCGCGTAGGCGCGCCCGAGGCCCAGATGCAAGCGCAGTTACACGCCTTACTGGAGCGCAGCCTGCACTCACCCGACCCGACCTTGCGCCAATACCAGATGCGCCTGCGCCTGCACACCTGCAGTCTGGTGGAGGCACTGCACAACCAGGCCACCCCCGCGCAACGCAACAAACTACTGCAAACCCTGCAGGGCTACGACGCCGATGCGCGTGCGTTGATGGCCGCGCGTTAACG
>JBEEJM010000175.1:0-3673 GCA_041169205.1 Pseudomonadota bacterium
TCTCGGCATACATGGGCAGCATGTCGATGACGGTGGCATGCTCACCGCGCTCCCACAGCTGCACCACGCGCAAATCAACTTGCTCCAAAAACGGATCGTACACCTTGAAGGCATACTCAGGGGCTTTGCCGTTGTCGGCAAAATGGTGCGACAGCGAACCGCTGGCAAACACGGCCACCGTGCCATCGTATTTTTCTTCGATGGCGCGGCGCACGGCCAAGCCAAAACGCTGGCTTTCCTCCAGATCATGCCAATCGCACCAACCACTGACGCAGATCACTTTGTAATGCTGGTCGCTGTTCATGTAACGCATGGGCACAAGTGTGCCGTATTCCAAATCCAGCGTGGTGTCCGAATGGGCGCGGCTTTTCACGCCCATTTCGTTGGCGACATCGGCTATCAAATGTCCCAACTCTGGGTTGCCTGGGTAAGAAAAGGGCATGTTTTTGATGAAATGCGGCAGCTCGTTGCTTGTGTAAACACCCTCAAACTTGGGCGCGCAATTGAGGTGGTATTCACTGTTGACCTGCCAATGCACGTCAAACACCACAATGGTATCCACGCCTAAAGTGCGGCAGCGGCGATCGATTTCTTTGTGCCCAGCAATGGCGGCATCACGTTTGCCAAAATGGGGCCCAGGAAATTCACACAAGTACATACTGGGCACATGGGTGATTTTTGCAGCCAAGGCTAAGGTTCCCATATTCAGACTCCCCAATGTGGAATGTGGTGGTTGCCCAACGACACGCAAACGTTCTTCGGTTCGCAAAACACCTCATAGCTCCAGGTCCCGCCTTCGCGCCCTGTGCCGCTGGCCTTGGTACCGCCGAAGGGTTGGCGCAGATCGCGCACGTTCTGGCTGTTGACAAAACACATGCCAGCTTCCACAGCTGCCGCCATGCGGTGCGCTTTGGCGAGGTTCTCTGTCCACACATAGCTGGACAAGCCGTAACTGATGTCGTTCGCTAAACGAATCGCATCAGCCTCGTCTTTGAACGGAATCAGGCAGGCCACGGGGCCAAAGATTTCTTCCTGCGCAATCCGCATGCGGTTGTCCACATCAGCAAATACTGTGGGCAGCACAAAATTGCCGCGCTTCACATGGTCAGGTAAGTCAGGCGTGCCGAGACCGCCGCATAACATCGTTGCGCCTTCTTTGGGACCCAGCTCGATGTAGCTTCGGACTTTGGCCAAATGCGCTTGGCTGATCATGGGGCCAACGATGGTTTTCTCATCCAGCGGGTCGCCCACGGTGATGCGTTTGGCACGTTCGGCAAATTTCTGTACAAAGTCAGCGTAGATCGATTGTTGCACCAGAATGCGGCTGCCTGCCGTGCAACGCTCACCGTTGTTGCTGAAGATCATGAAGATGGCGGCATCCAATGCGCGATCCAGATCTGCATCTGCAAAAATCACAAAGGGCGACTTTCCGCCCAGTTCCATGCTGAACTTCTTCAGTCCTGCCGACTGGACAATGCGGTTGCCCGTCGCCGTGGAGCCAGTGAACGAGATGGCCCGCACATCCGGGTGGCTGCACAGCGGCTCGCCCGCCTCCTTGCCGTAGCCGTGCACGACATTGAGCACGCCTGCCGGAATGCCTGCCTCCAACGCCAGCTCGCCCAAACGCGCTGCAGTCATGGGCGAGAGTTCGCTCATCTTCAGCACGGCGGTGTTGCCAAACGCCAGACAGGGCGCGACTTTCCAGGTGGATGTCATGAACGGAACGTTCCATGGGCTGATCAACGCACACACGCCGACCGGGTGGAACAGCGTGTAGTTCAGGTGCGTTTCGGTTGGGTAGGTGTGGCCATCAACCCGCGTGCACATTTCGGCAAAGTAGGTGAAGTTGTCGGCTGCGCGTGGGATCAGCTGTTTGCCGGTTTGCGAGATGGTCTGGCCGCAGTCCTGGGTCTCCATCTGTGCGATTTCAGGTACATGTGCGGCGATCAGCTCGCCCAGCTTGCGCATCAGCTTGGCGCGCTGCGGTGCAGGTGTGCTCGCCCAGCCGGGAAAGGCTGCTTTGGCGGCGGCTACGGCGGCGTTGACTTCCGCTTCACCACCAGATGCGACCTCGGCTATAACCTCCTGCGTAGCGGGGTTGATGGTTTCAAAGTAGCTGGCGCTGGCAATTGATTTGCCGTTGATTAAGTGGTTGATTTGCATATTATTTTTCCGCACTAGAACTTATTGGATTGGGTTTTGTACTTGTAATCGTATTAGTCAAAGCGCCTACGCCTTCAATCTCTGTGACGATGACATCCCCAGGCTGGCAATCCACCACCCCATCGGGCGTACCGGTCAAAATCAAATCACCCGGTTGCAGGGTCATGAAGCTGCTGAAATATTCAATCAAAAACGGTACATCAAAAATCATATCCCGCGTGTTGCCGCTTTGGGTGACTTGGCCATTGACGGTAGTTTGCAGCGCCAAAGCCATCGGGTTGGCAATATCCACCGCATCCACCAGCCAGGGCCCCAGCGGGGTGCAGGTATCGCGGTTTTTGACGCGCAGATTTGGGCGATACCAGTTTTCTAGGTAGTCGCGAATCGCATAGTCGTTCGCCACGGTGTAGCCTTGCACAAAGTCGTAGGCGTCGTCACGCTTGACCTTTTTGGCGGTTTTGCCGATCACCACCGCTAGCTCGCACTCGTAGTGCATGAGCTTGACGTCTGGCGGGCGATAGGTCAGGGCGTGGTGGCCGATCAAACTGCCTTCGCCTTTGATGAAAACCAGTGGCTCTTCGGGGGCTTTGAATTCCAGCTCTTTGGCGTGGTCGGCATAGTTCAAACCCAGCGCCAAAATGGTGCGCGGGCGTGGGGTTGGAGCTAAAGGTGGCAACCACTGTACGGCATCAAAGTCAACCAGGCGTCCCATCATTCCATCGACCAGCAGGAGCTGGCCATTTTGCTCGACAGCGTTGTATCGTTCGCCTTCATAGGTCACAACAGCGTGTTTCATGCGGCCTCCTCTACTGAAGCTACCAATACGTTTTGCAAGGTGCCCAGTGCATGGTGGCTAGGCGAATTGATGGTGATCACATCGCCCACTTTCGCGAGTGGTCTTTTGCCACTGGAAGGGCAATCGCAGCCCAGCATCAACACATCACCCTTATGTAGCGTCATGAAGTCAGACACATCGGCGAGCAATTGGGCAGCCGGTCGCACCAATTGCGAAAAATCCAGGCTTTGCACCAGATGGCCATTCACACGAACTTCCAGTTCGAAGTCTTGTGGCTGGTCGGTTTCAAGGGTCTGCGAACCTATGCCTAAAAACCCATCCAGACACTTGAATTTGACCGGCGGCCTGAAAAAGCTGCTGTGAGGGATGGACAGATCATTCATCAACACATAGCGAATCTGCTGGTTTGATAAAACCATGGCAACCGTCGCGCCAATTTCCACCTCGGGCACACGTACTGGCACGGCGATGGCTACGCCATTCGCACTCCATGTGTTGGCGGGTTTGATGTAGAGCACTGGTGCCTGCGGTGGCGCTTTGTACGGCGGCTGGTTCATCTGTGGCTGCAGTGCCGCCAGCTCGGCTTTGAAGTTCAACAGTGTGCCGTACACGGTGCCCGTAGGCGTGAAATCTTCAGCTGCGCTCATGCTTGCTCCAGTTCAATCACGGCGTCCAGCAACGCATACAGCTGTGCCAATTTGTCTTTGCCCAAGG
>JBEEJM010000176.1:0-6916 GCA_041169205.1 Pseudomonadota bacterium
ACGACTTCTGCATTGGCTTTGGACAGAGCAACTGCGTCGGGCGAGCTATCCAGCAGCAGCTGTACCAGCTGCATTTCGGTGCGGGTAATCACGTCGATCACCCGTTTGATGACCTGGCCCGAGAGATCCTGAAAATCCTGCGCCATCATGATGTCGCTCAGAATTTCGCTTTGCTCGCCGGCGAACTTGGCCGTGCCCTCGGCAAACTTGCCACACACGGTGAGCAGGCCACGGGCTTTTTCAATACTCAGATCGCTGGAAGTGGCCATGCGTGCGAGCGATTGGCTCAGCTCGATGCCGCGCGAAGACAGATCATTGCACTCGGGCTTGGCGGTTTCTACCAGGGTGATGACTTTGTTGGCCGCGTCTTCCGTCATCTTGCCAACGTGGGCCAGGCGGTCACGGGCATTGGGAATTTCTTCCACAATGGCGTGGAGTTGATTGCCTCCAATGACACTGAGTGCCTCGTGCATTTCCCGGGTAATAGACCCCAGTCGTGCAAACGCTTCTTCTTTGTTTATCGGTATGGACATGTCGGCAACCTATCCTTCTTGACGCGGCTTGAGCGGTCAAGTTTACAGGTAGATTTGTCGCTAAATATCAGCCAACAACGAATATGGCAGTGGCAGCAACAGCAAGGCCGCGCCCAGAGCTGACTTCAGGTGCAAAGCCCCCGCATCGACCGCGCTGAGCTGCACCGAGACCAGCGCGTCAAATCCGCCCGGAGGCGCAGCAGCGCTTTGCACCACCAGACCTGCAGGCTGGTCAGCATCGGCCGCAGAAAATACCTCATCGCCGACGGCCATCGCCACGTCGGCATGGGCCAGAAAGGTCCGCCGTTTCAGCGTTCCGCGGAACTGGCTGCGGGCCACAATTTCTTGTCCTGGGTAACAGCCCTTTTTAAAATTCACCCCGCCAATGGATTCGTAATTCAGCATTTGCGGCACAAAGGCCTCGACCACGGGTGCGGTCAAGGTGGCCACACCACTGCGCACCTCGCCCCATTGCCAGACTTCTAGCGGCACGGTTTCGCCAGCGGGTTGGTGTTCGCCCATTGGGGCCACACAAAGCTGTCGTGCCACGCCATCTGCAGGGTACAGGTTGACAATGGTTTTGGCATCTAAATCGGCCTTAGCCCACGTGGAATTTGCGTGAGTAGCTATCGTTTTAGTAGCATCCCCGGTCAGCCCGTAGACAGCGAATTGGTCTGAAGCGTCGGTGAGTTTGGCCTTGGCACGCATCACGAACATGGACAGGCGCTTGAGCGTGGGGGCCAGCACATCGCGGCTACAGACCAGCAAGATGTCACCGTTCGGGCGCTTAAAACCGATGAATGTGGCTTGCATCCGCCCTTTGGCGGTACAAAAAGCGGCCAGGCGGGCCTCGGTCTGGTCGAGCAAAGAGAAGTCTTGCGTGAGCTGGCCGTGGATGAATTTGGCGGCGTCTTCGCCAGCAATCTGGATCACCCCCAGATGGGTGAGGATGGCTACGCCACTGGGCAGAGAATCATTCATAGGGCTCAATTATGATTCGCCCATGAATTCACAAGGGATGTAGGGCTGTGCGACTCTTCTTTGCTGCGGTGTTGGTCATGGCCTTGGGCCTGGTGTTGGGGGGCTACGTGTGGGTCAGCCAGCCCATCAATTTGCCGTCCGCTTCTGCCGATTTGGCCATCGAACCCGGTGCCAGCGCACGCGATGTGGCCAATGCCGTGGTCGAGGCCGGTGTACCCATCAACCCGACTTTGCTGTACGCATGGTTTCGCGTCTCGGGCCAGTCGCGCCAGATCAAGGCGGGCAGCTACGAGCTGGAACAAGGCATCAGCCCGCGCACCTTGCTGCGCAAACTGGTCAACGGCGAAGAGGCGTTGCGCAGCGTCACGCTGGTGGAAGGCTGGACCTTTCGCCAAGTAATGGATGCGCTTCGCAAATCCGACCAGCTCAAACCACAAACCCAAGGGCTGACTGCCGAGGCCATCATGGAGGCGCTGGGGTTGCCGGGGGCGGCTGTCGAAGGACGTTTTTTTCCCGACACCTATACCTATTCCAAAGGCAGCGCCGATCTGGCAGTGCTCAAGCGCGCGGCCCACGCCATGGACAAAAAACTGGCCTGGGCATGGGCCCAGCGCTTACCCCAGTCGCCTCTAAAAACCCCCGAAGAGGCGCTGATTTTGGCCAGCATTGTCGAGAAGGAAACCGGCAAGGGCTCAGACCGGCCCATGGTGTCGTCGGTCTTCAACAATCGGCTGCGGATCGGCATGCGCTTGCAAACCGATCCCACCGTCATTTACGGCCTGGGCGAAGCGTTTGACGGCAATTTGCGCAAGCGCGACCTGCTGGCCGACACGCCCTGGAACACCTATACCCGCGCTGGCCTGCCGCCCACGCCCATTGCCATACCCGGCAAGGCCTCGCTCCTGGCGGCAGTGCAGCCTGCGCAGTCCAAAGCCCTGTACTTTGTGGCCCGTGGCGATGGCACCAGTGCGTTTAGCGCCACGCTGGACGAACACAACCGGGCGGTCAACAAGTACCAGCGTGGACAATAGCCCAATGCAAGGAATATTTAACGGACTATTCATCAGCTTTGAGGGCATCGACGGCGCGGGCAAGTCCACGCACATCAGCCGCTTGGCCCAGTGTTTTCAAGACCAGGGCAGAGCAGTCACGCTGACCCGCGAACCTGGCGGAACGCCTTTGGCAGAACGCCTGCGCCAGATGGTGCTAAATGACCCCATGGACGCCATGACCGAGGCATTGCTGGTGTTTGCCGCGCGGCGCGACCACATTCAAAACGTGATTGTTCCGGGGTTGTTGCGCGGTGACGTGGTGCTGTGCGACCGCTTTACCGATGCCACGTTTGCCTACCAGGGACAGGGCCGTGGGTTTGACTGGGCGGTGCTAGCCGAGTTGGAGCGTTGGGTGCAAAGCACCGGGCTTAATCCGGCCTTGACTCCGGCGCTGCCCGCAGGCCTGCTGCAACCGGTGTTGACGCTGTGGTTCGACTTGCCGGCGCAGGTGGCCGCGCAACGCCTCGCCAGCGCCCGCGTGCCCGATAAATTTGAAGCCCAACCACAGGCCTTCTTCGAGCAAGTCTCACAGGGCTATGCCATGCGGTGTGCCAGCGCGCCCGAACGCTTTGCGCGGATCAATGCTGACCAGACCGCAGACGCCGTCTGGGCCGACGTACACCAGGCAGTGCGCACCAAGGGAATGCTGGCATGAGCGCTCCCTGGATTGCGGCCCAAACCACGCAGCTGCTCAGCCAGCGCGGCCACGCCTGGTTGTTGCACGGCCCATCTGGCTTGGGCCAATACGGGCTGGCCTTGGCGCTGGCACGCGCGTGGTTATGCGAAAACGCAGATGCCAACGGCGCTTGTGGTCACTGCGGAAGCTGCCACGCGATTGATGTACGTACCCATGCCGACCTGTGCGTCCTCATGCCAGAGACCACCATGCTGGGACTGGGTTGGCCCCTCAGTGAAAAAGCGCAAAGCGATATTGACGACAAAAAGCGCAAAGCCAGCAAGGAAATCCGGGTGGATGCCATGCGCGACGCCGTCGAGTTTTCCCAGCGCACCAGCGCCCGGGGCCATGGCAAAGTGGTGCTGGTGTTTCCGGCCGAGCAGATGAACACCATTACCGCCAATGCGCTGCTCAAAACGCTCGAAGAGCCGCCGGGTGATGTCAAGTTTGTATTGGCCACCGTGTCGGCGCACCAGTTGCTGCCCACCATTCGCAGTCGCTGTATTGGTCACACCATGGTGTGGCCCGAGGTGTCGCAAGCCGTGCAGTGGCTGCGTGCGCAAAACATCTCCGATAGCGATGCGGCCACCCTGCTCAAAGCCACGGGGGGGCGCCCCGACGATGTGCTGGCGTACTTAGAGTCTGGCCGAAAACCTGCCGACTGGGCACTTTTCCCGAAAGCCATGGCGCGCGGCGACGTGGGTTTTATCAAAGACTGGGGGGCAGCACCCTTGATCGACGCGCTGCACAAGCTCAGCCACGATCTGCTGGCCCAGCACACGGGGGCCACTCCCCGGTTTTTTGACGCTAAAGACCTGCCATTAACGCCACCGGTAGGCAGCGTGACGCAGTGGAGCAGGGCACTGGCCCAGGCCATGCGCACCATGGACCACCCCTTCAATGCCGGTTTGATGCAGGAAGCGCTTGTCGCCCAAGCCCAAACGGCCCTAAACTCCAAACATTGATAGCGCAAATGCCATGAGTACCATCGCCACCTCCGCCCCCAGACCCAGCGTCATCCAGCTCTCCATCAAGGAAAAGGCTGCGCTGCAGGCCGCCTATATTCCGGCGTTTACCGAAGGTGGCGTGTTCATTCCCACTGCACGGGATTACACGCTGGGGGATGACGTGTATGTATTGCTCTCCTTGCCAGACGATATTCAGCGTTACCCCGTGGCAGGCAAAGTCGCTTGGGTCACACCAGCCAAGGCAGCGGGCGGGCGCACCCAGGGCGTGGGCATTCTGTTTCCCAAAGACGAAAAGTCCCGAGCGCTGCGCCTCAAAATTGAAGAGATTTTGGGGGCGCAAATGGCCTCCGACCGCCCTACCCAAACCATCTGAGTGTTTACCGATTCGCACTGCCACCTGACATTCCCAGAGCTGGCTTCAACCATCGATTCAGTTCGCGACGCCATGGCAAAGGCCCAGGTCACGCGGGCACTGTGTATTTGCACCACCCTCGAAGAATTTGAACAAGTGCATGGCATGGCCCTGCAGTACGACAATTTTTGGGCCAGTGCAGGCGTACATCCCGACAATGAAGGCGTCACCGAACCGAGCTTGGATGACCTTTTGCAGCGCGGCGCGTTACCTAAGGTTGTGGCCATTGGTGAGACTGGCCTGGACTACTACCGTTTGGGCGACCGAACCGTTGCCGATATGGAGTGGCAACGCGAGCGTTTTCGCGTGCACATCCGTGCCGCACGTGCGTTACGCAAACCCCTGGTGATTCATACCCGTAGCGCGTCCGACGATACGCTGGCCATTCTGAAAGAGGAGGGCGAAACGGGTGTTGCCGGTTCAGCCGGGGGCGTATTTCACTGTTTTACTGAAACCCAAGAAGTGGCCAAAGCGGCCCTTGACCTCGGATTTTATATCTCCTTTTCCGGCATATTGACGTTTAAAACAGCACAGGATTTGCGTGACGTTGCGGCTTGGGTGCCCATGGACCGTCTGCTGATCGAGACCGATAGTCCTTATCTGGCCCCGGTTCCATTTCGCGGAAAAACCAATAATCCGTCGTATGTGCCGTACGTGGCCAAGCAATTAGCAGCATTGCGAAATTGCGCTGTTGAAGACATTGCACAGGTTACCAGCGACAATTTTTCCACGCTTTTTGCTGTTTAAAATCATGAGAAAACACATGAGATATATCGCATATCTATTTGTTTTTACTTGCTTTTCTGTTGCAACTGCCGGTTCGTATGACGATTTTTTTGTTGCTGTGCGACAAGACAATGCGTTAGTCGTGCGCGAGTTGCTGGGCCGTGGGTTTGATCCCAATACGCCCAATCCGCAAGGTCAGCATGCCTTGCTTTTGGCGCTGAAAGAACCTTCGCCAAAAGTTGCCTCGGTGTTGGTCAGCGATCTCAAGACCACCGTAGAAGTCCGCAATGCCAGCGACGAAAGTCCGCTAATGCTGGCGGCCCTAAAAGGGCTGGTCGATTTGTGCAAGCAGATGATCGACCGGGATGCCGATGTCAACAAGCCAGGTTGGACGCCTTTGCATTACGCAGCCACAGGCGGAAGCATTCCGACTATCCAGTTGTTGCTAGCCAACCATGCCTACATTGATGCAGCGTCGCCCAATGGCAGTACGCCACTGATGATGGCGGCCATGTATGGAACGGACACCGCAGTGAAATTGCTTCTCGATTCCGGCGCGGACCCAACCCTGAAGAATGATCAGGGCCTGAAGGCGATTGACTTTGCGATTCGAGCCAAGAAACCCGTGACAGTCGACGTTATAGCAGCGGCTCTGCGGGCAAAAGCACCTGCAGGTGCTTGGTAACCAAGTGCTTGTTATTGCCAATATTTTGTTTGAAAACGGATTTTGTACTTAATACGATGTATAGGACTTATAGCCCGTTGATTTGATTGAAGATTTTTCCGCGCCGGGTAAAAAAAGGGCGGCAGGGAAGACTTTGAACATCCTGTTTTTCAGGGCGCGAAGCGGCATCATTGGCACGCTGCAACCCGTCACGCGAAGCGGTACCACTGGCACGGATGCGCCAGGTCGTGCGCCCACAGGTTTGACGTTCTGCCGGGGTGGTTTGGTCACTCGGGTACCCCTCGCGCCGTTCACCATGGGGCTGCGCCCCATACCCCCGGCCAGTGGTGGTATCAGGCTTGGACATGGTCACCCCCGCGTACAAGGCATTCCAGCACCTCGGCAGCTTCCCGGATGGCCTCAATCTGGGTTTGGAACACCTGCACCCATGCCGGAGGCGTTGCCCCGCCAGCAAGGTCGAAGGCTTGCCCGATGCAGTCGGCCGCGATCAGCCGATCATTCAGCCTATCCACAGCATCCAGAATTTCCCTCATTGGGCACCCCCTGACGCGCTCGCCAGCTTGGCGGCTCCCGCCGCCGCAGGCATTGCGCTAGCCCCCGGTAAGGCGTTTGCGGTCGGCTTTGTCCCGTTCGTAAGCGGCTTGCTTTTGGGCTCGGGTGAGTGTGGGCGGCTTGGCTTGGGACTCAACTTTTGTTTTAGATGGGTTTTCCCTTCCCCCATTTGGGGGAGGTGCGGCCCCGGCGGTGGGCGTTTGAAGGTCAACCGGATTCCGCAAATAGGCATCCAAGGCGACGCAAAGGAGGGCGTTAAGGCTGATTCCGAGGTAGTCGGCTTTGGCGCGTGCAGCGGCGTCAAGGGCGTCTGGGAGTCGTAAAGTGTAGG
>JBEEJM010000177.1:0-4226 GCA_041169205.1 Pseudomonadota bacterium
CCCAGAAAGTGGTGCACTTTCAAGGTGATGGTTTCGGCCTGTGCGGCCCAAGCCGAACACAGCATTCCAACGGCCAGGGCGCTTCGGGTGAATAGACGTTTCATGATTTGTCTCCTTTTTGTAGTGATGTGAACTATGTTACTTGTTGCCGACGAATTTTTGCGAGGGTTTACCCTTTGACTTTTGCATTTGTATCGTGATGCGCAATATATTGCATTTAATTGGACCTGCATGGCAATACCATAGCACGGCATTCTCCAAATCCGATGCGTGCCGCTCCGGGGTTTTCGCACCAGCCTTGCAGGGTGACTTCGTCGCCGTCTTGCAGAAAGGTGCGTGCTTGTCCATCAGGAAGGGATAGAGGTTTTTTGCCGCCCTCCGTAAGCTCCAGAAGCGCTCCTGCCTGGTCCAAGGTAGGGCCCGACAGGGTGCCCGTGCCCAGCAGGTCACCGGGCTGCAAATTGCAACCGTTGACGGTGTGGTGGGCCACCATCTGGGCCAGGGTCCAGTAGGCGTGGCGGTAGCTGGTCTGGCATACCCAATGCACGTCTTGGGCCGCTTTACGCATGGACGCACTGGTCAGGCCGATGCGCAACTGAATATCCAATGCGCCGCTGTCCGTGTTGTTCGGGCTTTGCAGGTAGGCCACGTCATCCTGTTTCTGGTCAGGGCGCTCTATTGCACACCGATACGGTGCCAGCGCTTCCATGGTGACCACCCAAGGTGAGATGGTGGTGGCAAAGTTTTTCGAGAGGAACGGCCCCAGTGGTTGGTATTCCCATGCCTGGATATCGCGTGCCGACCAGTCGTTGAGCAGGCAGATGCCAAACACATGCTGGTCTGCATCGTCCAGCGCGATGGGCTCTCCCAGTGCATTGCCGCGGCCCATAAATACGCCCAACTCCAGCTCCCAGTCCAGCCGCGCTGCCGGTGCCAGCACCGGAGTGGTTTGGTCGGGCGGTAAAACCTGCCCGCGTGGGCGGTGAAACGCGTGGCCCGACACCCGCACGCTGGAGGCGCGCCCGTGGTAGCCAATGGGCACCCAGCGGTAGTTGGGCAACAGCGGGTTGTCGGGGCGAAACAGCTTGCCCACATTGGTGGCGTGGTAGATCGAGGTGTAGAAATCGGTGTAGTCACCAATGTGGGCGGGCAAGCCATATTCCACGGCGGATTGCGGCACCAGACAGGCTTCAACGCTTTGCTGCACCTCGGGGCTGGCTGTTGTGTGCAGCAGATCGAACAGTGCGTGACGCAATGCACTCCAGGCTGCGGGCCCCAGGGCCATAAAGGCGTTGAGTTGGGCAAAAGCCGCCACTTCCGCCGCCGCTTGGGCTATGGTGTTGCCTTTCAGGCAGCCGCTGGTGGCCAGCAATTGCAGGTCCAACACCTGGTCGCCAATGGCAACCCCTCCGCGCATGCCTTCGTACCTGTCTTTGCGTTTGAAGCTGGCAAATGGCAGGTTTTGAATCGGAAAGTCGGTGCCCGCAATATTGGCGCTGCTAACCCAGCTGCGCGCTTGCGGGGCGTGGGTATGGTTGAGCGTGCTCATGCGAGGGCCGCCGTGGTCTGACCCAGCGTATTGCTTCTGGCCAGGGCGATGGCTTCCGAGAGTACAGCGCGGTCACCAATATGGTTGGCGAGTATCAGGACCAGCTTGGCCATGAGCATGTCGGCCTGTTCGTCGTCCACGTCGCGCTGCGCATGGATCAGCGCTTCGTAAAAGCTGTCGGGCGAGGCAATATTGGGGTGGCGGTTCAGTGGCATAGCGGATGGTTCTCAGTCAATGCAAGGTCAGTGCATGGCGCAGTGCTGCGGTGGCTTGGGCGGCATCAAACTGACGCCAGCGTGCGGCTACGTACTGATCCGGCCGAATGAGGTACACCGTGCCCGGCTGCGCGTCGTAGCGTTGGGCCAGTACGCCATGGGCATCCTGAATGTCTTTGCCTACTTCCAGGACCTTGGCAGTCACCTTGCCAACAAATACAGAGGCAGCAGGTCCAAAACTCAGCAGCACAAACCCCTCACCCAGATGGTCAAGCAACCATGCGTCCTTGCCATCGGCCTGAATCGGAGCATCCGCACAGTTGGTGCCGGGTGTCATCTTGCCCTGAAAGCTATCGGTATCGGGCGTATTGAGGGACGACTCCAAATACGGTGTCGGCGTGGAGAGCCGTCCGCTGTTCACCAGCGGGCGGGCAAAGGGTTCGGTGCGCGCCAGCTCCAACACCGCATTGCGCAGGCGCAGCGAACAGCGGCTCTTGGGCGTGATGAAGTCGGTGGAGCGGGTGGAGTTGAGCAGGTTGTCATCGGCCGCAAACGCGCGTTCTTCGTGGTAGGTGTCGAGCAATGCCGTGGGCGCATCGCCGTCCAGCACGAGCTGGAGTTTCCAGGCCAGGTTGTCGCAGTCTTGCACGCCCGTATTGGCACCGCGTGCGCCGAAAGGCGATACTTGGTGCGCAGCATCGCCAATGAACAGCGTGCGACCATGGCGGAATTGGTCCACGCGGCGGCAGGCAAACTGGTAGACCGACACCCACTCCAGCTCAAACTCCACATCGGGGCCCAGCATGGCCTGGATGCGGGGTATCACCTTCTCGGGCTTTTTCTCTTCTGTCGGATCGGCATCCCAGCCCAGCTGAAAGTCGATGCGCCAGACGTTGTCGCACTGCTTGTGCAACAGCACGCTCTGGCCGCGGTGAAAAGGAGGGTCGAACCAGAACCAGCGTTCGGTGGGGAAGTCGGTTTTCTTCATGACCACATCGGCAATGAGGAAGCGATCTTGGAAGAAGTGGCCGCTGAAGTCCGCGCCCACCATGCGGCGTGTGTCGCTGTTGGCACCGTCGGCAGCGACCACCCAGGTAGCTTCCATTTTGAACACACCATCGGGCGTTTCCACCGTCAGGGTGGCGTGGTCGTCAGCCTGCTCCAGGCTCAGCAGCTTGTGCTTCCAGCGCAGGTCGACCAACGGCGACGCGTCACAGGCGTCCACCAGTTTTTCTTCCAGGTAGTACTGCTGCAGGTTGATCATGGCCGGCATTTTGTGCTGCGCCTCGGGCAGCAGGTCGAACTGGTAGGCCAGGTCATCGTGGAAGAACACCTTGCCCACTTTCCACTGAATGCCGCGTGCGGCAAACCCTTCGCCCACGCCCAGTCGGTCCCAAATTTCCAGCGCACGCTTGGCGTAGCACACCGCGCGTGAGCCCACACTCACGGTGTTGTTGTCGTCCAGCACCACCACGGCCAGGCCACGGCTGGCGCAGTCCAGCGCCAGCGTCAGGCCCACGGGCCCGGCACCGACGATGACGACCGGGTGGCGCACCACAACGCCATCGCTCTGTTCGGGGCTTTGCCGGTAGGCGAACTCAGGGTAGGTGTAGGTCTTTTGCATGGCGTCGCCGAAGGTGCTCAGTCCAGCGCTTTGAATTCTTTGTCGTGCATCCAGGCAGCGTGTTTGGGTGCGCGTTTGGTCTTGTCCCACTCGGCCAGCATGTCCCATTTCACGTCGTCGAGATCCTTGTACATCTGGGGCGTGCCCACATCGGCAGCCAATTCCAGGCGGTGGCCGTTGGGGTCAAAGAAGTAAATGCTTTTGAAGATGGTGTGGTCGGTCGGGCCAATCACTTCAATGCCCGCGTCTTCCAGGCGCTTCTTGGTGTCTTCCAGCGTTTGCACGCTGTCGACCTTGAACGCAATGTGTTGCACCCACTCTGGTGTGTTGGTGTCACGGCCCATGGCGGGCGCGTTGGGCAGCTCGAAGAAGGCCAGCACATTGCCGTGGCCCGCATCGAGAAACAAGTGCATGTACGGGTCCGGTGCCTTGGTGCTGGGAACCTGGTCTTCGGCAATGGCCAGCACGAAGTCCATGTTCAGGTGCTTGACGTACCAGTCGACCGTGGTTTTGGCGTCTATGCAGCGGTAGGCGACGTGGTGAATGCGATCAATTTTCATGGTGTTTCTCCAAGGATTGGGGGCAAGGCTTAGCCTTCCAGGGCTTTCCACATTTGCACGTCGCGCTCGGCGGTCCAGATGCGTGGGTCGGGGAACTGCGTGGCCTCGTCGTAGGCGCGGGTCACATCAAAAGGCATGCAGTGGTTGAAGATGACCCATTCGCCGTACTTGGGTTTGAGCTTGGCAAAGGTTTCTTCGTAGACCTTGCGCAGGTCTTCGCCCCGGGCGGCACTGTCTTTCACGCTGGCATACAGGTCACTCACGAAGGCACGTGTGCC
>JBEEJM010000178.1:0-3387 GCA_041169205.1 Pseudomonadota bacterium
ATTCGCTGCGGGGTGTGGTGCCGGGTGTGGCACTCCAGTACCGGTTTTCCGGCGCGTTCCAGGCGATGGGGCTGTAGCCCCAGTAGTTGGTCAAACCCATGTTCAACAGGCGCACTTCGTCCGCACGGTGCGCTACCGGCATCAGGCTGACGGTGGTAACCCCCAGTGTGCGCAAGTGGCCTATGGCCGCCGGATGCGCCATCCCGGCATAGGTGCCACGCAAGGTCTCCGGCACGTCCGGATGCAGCGCCGTAAAGCCTTTGAGGTGCACCTCGTAGATCACCCGCTTGGCAGGGTCTATGTGCACTGGCCTGTTGGCATCGGGCAGATCCCGCACAAGCCGCGCTTTCATGGCCGTTGCGGCGTTGTCCCGCACATCACACTCATCTGGCTGTCCCGGCACATGGCCTAGGTGGATATCGTTCCCGTCATAGCGGCCAACGACCTCGCGGGCACAAGGGTCCAACAGCAATTTGGCGGGGTTAAAACGGTGGCCCTGCGCGGGCGCCCAAGGGCCGTGCACACGCCATCCATACACCAGTCCTGCCTCTGCCCCCGGCAAATAACCATGCCACACACCGTTCACGGGGCCGTGCATAGGCAAGCGTTGCACTTCACGCACACCAGCCGCATCAAACAGGCACAACTCCACCACCATCGCATTCGGCGCAGCCAAGCAGAAGTTCACGCCCTGGTCACGCAGTTGCGCACCCAACGTCTGTGTTTGACCGCGTTGCAAGTTCATGTGCGACGGACTATGCCAAAACGACTATGCAACTATCTGCGTGAGCACCACGCAAGACAGAGGAGGCACATTCAGCGTGACCGACTGTCCACGGTGGTGCGAAGACACGGTTTCTGCCACGAGTTCACCATTGCCGACGCCGCTGCCGCCATACACCGCGTGGTCGGTATTGATCAACTCCCGCCAAGTGCCGCCGCCGGGCACGCCAATGCGGTACCCGTGGCGTGGAAGCGGTGTGAAGTTACAGACCACCACCGCGCATTCCCCGGCCTTCCCGTAGCGGGCAAAAGCGATCACCGATTGCGCTGCATCGTCATGGCTGATCCATTCAAAACCACCGCTCTGCACGTCTTGCGCGTGCAATGACGGGAAGTCTTGGTACACGCGGTTCAAATCACGCACCAGACGTTGCACGCCCTGGTGCGCAGCCTGCTGCCCCAACGACCAGGAAAGCTCTGAGCCATCGGCCCACTCAGTAGGCTGTGCCAACTCTCCGCCCATAAACATGAGCTTCTTGCCGGGGTAGGCCCACATATAGCCGTACAACGCCCGTAGATTGGCAAACCGTTGCCAGTCATCCCCCGGCATTTTCTTCAAGAGTGAGCCCTTGCCATGCACCACTTCGTCGTGCGACAGCGGCAACACAAAATTTTCACTGAAGGCGTACATCAACCCAAAGGTGAGCTGGTTGTGGTGGTGGCGACGGTGCACCGGGTCCAGCGACGTATATTGCAGCGTGTCGTGCATCCAGCCCATATTCCACTTGTAATGAAAGCCTAGGCCTCCGCTTTGCAAATCTGGGCTGGGAGGTCGGCTCACACCAGGAAACGAGGTGGACTCTTCCGCCATCGTAATAGCGCCTGGGCGTTCAGTGCCTACGGTGTAATTCATGCGGCGCAGGAAGTCGATGGCTTCCAGGTTTTCGCGCCCACCGTGTTTGTTGGGAATCCATTGGCCTTCAGCACGGCTGTAATCGCGGTACAGCATGGACGCCACCGCATCCACCCGCAAACCATCAATGCCAAAGCGCTCCAGCCAGTACAGTGCATTGCCGACCAAAAAGTTGCGAACCTCGGTGCGACCAAAGTTGTAAATCAGGGTGTTCCAGTCTTGGTGGAAACCTTCCTTGGGATCGGCATACTCATACAGGTGCGTTCCGTCAAACTCGGCCAAACCATGGGCGTCACTGGGAAAGTGCGCGGGCACCCAATCCAGAATCACGCCCAAACCCGCATCGTGTGCGGCGTCCACAAAGAACTTGAAGTCTTCCGGCGTCCCAAAGCGCGACGTCGGAGCAAAAAGCCCTAGCGGCTGGTAGCCCCAGGAGCCGTCAAAGGGGTGCTCGCTGATGGGTAGCAGCTCCAGATGGGTAAAGCCCAGGTCTTTGGCATAGGGCACCAGCGTCTCGGCCAATTCACGGTAGCTCAGCCAGCGCCAACCGTCCGCCTTGCGCCACGAACCCAGGTGCACTTCGTAGATGCTGATCGGCTGGTCAAAGGCATTGGCCGCAGCACGGTCCGCCCGCATGGGCAAGCGCGGTAACAAGGGGTAGACCACACTGGCGGTGTCAGGCCTCAGCTGGGCGTGAAAAGCAAAGGGGTCGGCCTTGACAGCAATCTTGCCCTTAGCTCCCAGAATTTCAAACTTGTACAAATCGCCCTGGGCGACCTCGGGGATAAAGATTTCCCACACACCGCACTCGAGGCGCATGCGCATGGGGTGACGCCGTCCATCCCACTGGTTGAACGACCCGACCACCGAAACCCGAAGCGCATTGGGGGCCCACACGGCAAAGGTGGTGCCCGCGACGCCCTCCATTTCGGTCAGGTGCGCCCCCAGACATTCAAAGGGGCGTTGGTGCGTACCTTCGGCCAGCAACCACAAGTCCATGTCTTGCAGCACCAGAGGGAAACGGTAGGGGTCTTCTATCAGTACGCTGTCTGGCGCACCGTGCCACTGCACGCGAAACTGGTGCACCAGCGGAACGGCGCCCTTGGGCAACTGTACCGAAAAGACATCCGAATCGGGTTGGCGCACCATGGCCGCGACTGTCACTCCCGTGGCGCGATTCACGACTTCCACGCTCTGCGCGCCCGGCAAAATAGCGCTAATCCAGCGCTCGCCCAGGTGCGTGTGTGGCCCCAGGACACTGAATGGGTCGTGGTGCTCGGCGCGCATCAAGGCGGCCACATCGTGTTTGGTCAGCATGTTTTGAGTCCGATCTCTTGCGTCACGGATCTTGTCTCCAGTAGGAAACACAGCTTAGTGCATATTCATTGGGAATAGCGCGGCCAAGCGGGCCAGAGCGGCAACTTACAAAGTTACATTCCGGTTACCGTGCGAAATTACCGACACTCTGCTGCCCAAGACTATTCGGGGCAAGCCGAAATTTAGCGGTCTTTGCGCGAGTGCTTAACCACAGGCTGGGCCGTGGGCTTAGCGCTGCCAGAGACTCGTGGCGGCAATCCAGTGTGCTGGGTGAGCAAGTTGCCACGCTTAGGCACCGCAACCTTGGGCGTCGCAGCGGTCGAGTTTTTCTTACGCGCGCTCTGGTAACCACCATCGCCCAGGGGCTGAAAAGTGGGAATCAGATGGTGCTTGCCGTTGCCCACCAGGTCGGCGCGCCCCATGGTTTTCAGGGC
>JBEEJM010000179.1:0-3168 GCA_041169205.1 Pseudomonadota bacterium
CAATGTCACTCAAAGACCAAATCACCGAAGACATGAAAAACGCCATGCGCGCCAAAGACTCCGAGCGCCTGGGCACCATCCGCCTGCTGCTGGCTGCCTGCAAGCAGCGCGAAGTGGACGAACGCATCGTGCTGGACGATGCCGCAGTGGTGGCGATTGTGGACAAGCTGATCAAGCAGCGCAAAGACAGCGTGGAAGCTTTCGTCAAGGCTGAGCGCATGGATCTGGCGGACAAAGAGTCTGCGGAAATTGTGGTGTTGCAGGCTTATCTGCCGCAGCGGATGTCGTCGGATGAGGTTTTGGTGGAAGTCAAAGCCATCGTGGCTGAGTTGGGCGCTACTGGCCCTGGGGATATGGGTAAGGTGATGGGCGTTGTCAAAACGCGGTTGGCTGGTAAAGCGGAGATGGGGACTGTTTCAGCTGCGGTAAAAGCTGCGTTGGCCGGGTAAGACATTTCCCTAGCGGGGCTTTTGTAATCCCCCCCCTATCCCCCGCCCTTTCCACCCCCGCCGGGGCGGAAAGGGAGCCAATGCGGACAGCCGATTTGGCCATAGCGCGCCGAATAAGGCCTTACTTACGTTGCCGGTGGCTTAATTTTTTTGGCGCTGGGCTGCGTTACTTCGGGTTGATTTATCCGGCGCTCGGAACTATTCGCGTGAGATCTACGAACGAAACAGCCGTGGTAACGCACCGCCCGTAATTCCGTATTCGGCGTGACACCACCAAATCGGCTGTCCGCATTAGCCCCCCTCTCGCCCGGCGGGGCGAGAGGGGTTGGGGGAGAGTGGGGGTTACAAAAGCCCCGCAGGGAAAGGTATCAGCTTCCCGCTACCTTCATGCGATTCACCAAAATCGACCCAACGGTTTTTGCGCCATAGTTATAAACATCTGAGCCAACCGCCTCAATCCCCTTGAGCATCGCCTTCATATTCCCAGCAATCGTGATCTCATGCACCGGAAACGCAATGCGGCCCTTTTCGACCCAAAAGCCACTGGCACCCCGCGAATAGTCGCCGGTGACGTAGTTCACGCCCTGCCCCATCAACTCGGTCACAAACAGGCCCGTGCCCAGCTTTTGCAGCATGGCATCAAGGTCGTCGCTGGCCTGCGTCAGGCGCGAGGTGAAGGTCAGGTTGTGCGATCCGCCGGAGTTACCGGTGGTACGCATGCCAAGTTTGCGGGCCGAGTAGCTGCTCAAAAAGTAGCCTTGCACACGCCCGGCATCCACCACCTTGCGGGGCTGCACGCGCACACCTTCGTCGTCAAACGGCGAGCTGCCTTTGCCGCGCAGCACAAAGGGGTCTTCGGCGATATCGATGTGTTTGGGAAACACCTGCTTGCCTAGCGTATCGAGCAAAAAAGTACTTTTGCGGTACAGCGCACCGCCACTGATGGCCTGCACAAAGCCACCCAGCAGACCGGCCGCCAAAGGCGACTCGAACAATACCGGGCATTCTGTGGTGGCAATTTTGCGGGCGCGCAGGCGGCTCAGGGCACGTTCGGCGGCGTAGCGGCCGATCACCGCGGGCGCTGCCAACTCACCTGAATCGCGCATCGAGCTGTACCAGGCGTCACGCTGCATATCGTCACCCTTGCCCGCAATCGGCGAGACCGACATGGAGTGGCGGGAGCTGGCGTAGCCACCGCGAAATCCGCGCGTGTGTGCACTGAAAAAATGCGATTGCTGCGCCGACACCGCAGCGCCTTCGCTGTTGGCAATGCGCTTGTCCACCGACAGCGCGGCACCTTCGCACTCCAGAGCGAGACGTGCGGCTTCTTCGCTGGTCACGGCCCAAGGGAAAAACAAATCCAGATTGCGCTCGCGCTCCGCTACCGGTGCGATGTCATGCGGATCGGGCAGGCTGGCGAACGGGTCTTCTGCGGTGAAGCGGGCGATGTCAAACGCGGCGCGCACGGTTTGCGCAATGGCCGCTTCGGAAAAATCAGAGGTACTGGCATTGCCCCGGCGGTGGCCCACATAGACGGTCACGCCCAAGGACTTGTCGCGGTTGCGCTCCACGTTCTCCAGTTCGCCGTTACGCACCGACACGCTCAGGCCGCAGCCTTCGGACACTTCGGCTCCGCTATCGGTGGCACCCAACTTCTTGGCCTCGGCCAATGCGGTGTCCACCAGGGACTCAAAAAATGGGCGGCTGTACGCAAAACCGCTGTCTGCAGGTTTGGTGAAAGGGGCGCGGGAGAGGGAGGCTTGGGGTTTCTTCATGGCGACGGCTATGATACTTGGCTATGTCACGAAAACTAAAAAAAGGCTATTACGTCAGGGGTGTATTCATTGCCGAAGGCAGTGCGTTGGACCTTGAGTACAAGCGCGAGCTCAAAGGTACCGATGAACCCACTCGGACCGACCTCAAACGCGAGAGCACGGAACTGCAAAAAGTAGGGGAAGATTTGCTCACCTTGCGTGCGGATCTGATGACCAAGCTGGATTTGCCCGACAAGCTGACGGAGGGTGTGGCAGAGGCCAAACGCATCACCAACTTTGAAGGTAAGCGCCGCCAGATGCAGTTCATCGGCAAACAGATGCGCCTGCTGGCCCCCGAAACCATTGAACGGATCAAGGCCACGCTGGCCGAGCAGTTCATGCCATCGGCCCAGGAAACGCTGGCCCTGCACCAGGCCGAGCAGTGGCGCGACCGCCTGATTGCCGACGACGATGCCGTGGGCCAGTGGCTCAACATCAGCCCTACCACCGACAGCCAGCAGCTGCGCGCCCTGGTGCGCCAAGCCCGCAAAGACGCCAAGCCCGAAAAAGCCGGTGAGGCGCTGCGCCACGGCCGCTCGTACCGCGATATCTTTCAGCTGGTGCGGGAACAGCTCATCCGCGCGCAGGAGCAACCCGATGCGACGGCTGAAGATGACGGATACGACGGACAAGATGCATGAGTGAATCCGCAATAGACGCAGACGCCGTAAAAATCGGCATTGTGTCCATCAGCGACCGCGCCTCCAGCGGTGTGTACGAAGACAAGGGCCTGCCCGCCTTGCAGGCCTGGCTGACCAAAGCGCTGCACAACCCCATCACCTTTGATGCGCGCCTGATACCCGATGAGCAAGCTGGCATCAGCGCCGCGCTGATTGCGCTGGTCGATGCCGGTTGCAACCTGGTGCTGACCACCGGCGGCACGGGCCCGGCGCTGCGCGACGTCA
>JBEEJM010000180.1:0-13644 GCA_041169205.1 Pseudomonadota bacterium
GCCCTTCAAACACCACCTCGTCCTGCCCACCTACCAGATGGGCATAGACCAGCGCTAGGCCGGTAGCGCGCGCGCGCTGCGCCATCATGGCTTCGCGCTCGTAGCCCTTACCAACGTGAAACGGCGAGGCGTTGATCACCGCCAACATCTGCGCCCCGGCCTCTTGGGCCAACCGCGCAGGCTCCTCAAACCAGGCGTCTTCGCAAATCAGCAGGCCCACGCGCACGGTCTGGCCCGGCTCACCCGCCTCAAACACGCACACGCCCTGCCCCGGCGTGAAATAGCGGCGCTCGTCAAACACCTGGTAGTTGGGCAGCTCGCGCTTGGCGTAGGTAGCTACTACCTGGCCCTCGCACAGCACGCTGGCGGCATTGAAGCGGCTTTGTACGGCCACGGAGCGGGTGCGGTGGTCGCCGCCGGTGGGGTGGCCCACCACGATCGTCATGTGTTTTAACCCGGCGGTCTGCCGGGCCACCACTTTCACGGCATCATCGCAGGCGGCGATAAACGCCGGGCGCAAGAAAAGGTCTTCCGCCGCATAGCCACAAATCGACAACTCAGGGGTGAGCAACAGGCGCGCGCCGTTGGCGTAGGCTTGGGTGGCGGCATCGACAATTTTTTTGACGTTGCCGTCCAGATCACCAACGATGAAATTGAGTTGCGCTACGCACAGTTTGAGAGTCATGAACCAGCCATATTTTGTTCAAAGCTGCACCAGCGGCACAGCCATCGCGACAGAAGCGCAAAAGGCGCTCCATGGGTAGCGGCAATTATGTCACCCGGGTCCACCGCCTGCCGTCGCAGGTGGACGCCCAGGCGTGGGATGCCCTGCTGCAACTGCAAGACCTCCCGAGCCCGTTTATGCAGCACGCCTATCTGGCGGCGCTGCATGACAGCGGCAGCGCCTGCGCTGCCACCGGCTGGATGCCGCACTTCATCACCTTGGAGCAAGACGGCACGCTGCAGGCGGCTTGCGTGGTCTACCTCAAAGACCATTCGTACGGCGAATACGTGTTCGATTGGGCCTGGGCCAGCGCCTACCAGCAGCACGGCGTGGCCTACTACCCCAAGGCGGTGATTGCCGTGCCGTTTACGCCGGTGCCCGGTACGCGCCTGATGGCCCGCGACGCCACGGCGCGCGCAGCGCTGGTGCGAGCCGTCATCGCCTGGTGCGAGCGCACCGGGGTGTCGTCACTACACGTACTGTTTGCGGCGGATACAGATCTTGCTACCTGTGCCGAGGCCGGAATGATGCAGCGAGACACGGTGCAGTTTCATTGGACAAATACTGCACCCCACTACGCCGATTTCAATGAATTTCTGGCGTCGCTGTCCCAAGAGAAGCGCAAGAAAATCCGCCAAGAGCGGCGCAAAGTGGCCAATGCGGGGGTCACGTTTCGCCATGTGTTGGGCGCGCAGATCACGGCCGATGACTGGGAGTTTTTCTACCGTTGCTACGAACGCACGTACCTGGAGCACGGCAACCCGCCCTACCTCAACCGCGATTTTTTCAGGCGCATGGCAACCGCCATGCCAGAGAACTGGTTGCTCTTTGTCGCGCAGCGCGACGGGCGTGATATTGCTAGCAGTTTGATAGCTGTTCACGCATATTCCGCGGGGGCTACAGGCCTAAATGACTCAAAAATTGAGCGTGTGGCTTATGGCCGCTATTGGGGTGCATTGGAGTCGGTGGACTGCCTGCACTTCGAGGCCTGCTACTACCAGGCGCTGGCGTGGTGCATTGCCCATGGCTACCAGCGCTTTGAAGGTGGCGCGCAGGGGGAGCACAAGATGGCAAGGGCTTTGCTACCGGTCAAAACCAGCAGCGCACACTGGCTGGCCCACCCGGCATTTGCCGATGCCGTAGCCAGATTTTTAGAGCGCGAAAGCGAAGGGGTGGGCAACTACCTGCAAGTGCTGAACCAGCGTAGCCCATTTCGCACGGGCGCTTGAGCCGGTACCGCGACGAGGTCTTTAACCCGAGATGCCCAGCTCGGTGCTGGACATCAGCGTCTCAACATTCATCACGATCAAAGTGCGGTCACCCAGTTGCACCAGTCCCACGATAAACCGCGAATCAATCGCGGATTCAAACTGGGGCGCTGGCTTGATCGCTGCACCGTCAATAGTCACCACGTCCGACACGGCGTCGACCACCGCGCCCACCACAGCACCCTTGATATTCAGAATGATGACGACCGTGAACTCGTTGTATTCAACAGGTGAGACATGGAGCTTGAGTCGCAGATCCGAAATCGGCACGATCACGCCCCGCAAATTCACCACACCCTTGATGAAGCTCGGCGAGTTCACCATGCGGGTGGGTTCTTCGTAAGAGCGAATTTCTTGCACCCGCAGAATGTCAATCGCGTACTCCTGCGCACCCAGCCGCAATGTGAGGTATTGACCAGAGTCCGCCAGCGGCTTGCCAGCGGCCGCAGTGCTACCCACAGAGAAAGGCGATTTCGTTGTTGTTTCCATGGCAGTTCCAGTGCAGGGTTCTGTCCGCCGCACGTTCAGCGGAAGGCTCAAATGATCATACACGCCACCCACGCCATGGACCCACAGTCCCGAAGGCGACGAAAATCCTGAACAACGCCTCTAAACGGCATCGCACCGGGCTTTCTTTATTCGAAAGCTGATACCGTTGCCGACATGGCAAAAAAGCAACTTCACGCACACGATCTCCATCCCCATGCGGCACCGCCCGCGCCCAATTCTTTTCTGATGGCCTTGGAATTGCGTGCCCCATGGGAGCTGTGGTCGGTGTTGCCGAGCTGGCCCTTGCTGGCCCGCGCGCCCGCAGGCGATGGCCATCCGGTGATCGTGTTTCCGGGGTTATCCGCCAGCGATGGCTCCACCCTGCCCCTGCGCGGCTATCTGCAAAACCTGGGCTACGACATGTCTGGTTGGAACCAAGGTTACAACTTTGGCCCACGGGCCGGTATTTTGGAAACCGCCAAGCGCCAGGTCATGGACACCTGTGACGCCACGGGCAACACGGTCAGCCTGGTGGGCTGGAGTTTGGGCGGCATTTACGCGCGCGAATTGGCCAAGCAGTTGCCCGGCTATGTGCGGTCGGTGGTCACCATGGGTACGCCGTTTTCAGGCTCGCACACCAGTACCAACGCCTGGAAGCTGTTTCAACTGACGAGTGGAAAAGACATTGGCAGCGAGTTGAAAAACTTCGATCTGCCTGTCGCACCTGCGGTGCCGACCACTTCAATTTACTCACGTACTGACGGCGTGGTGTCGTGGCTGGCGAGCATTCAAAAGCCCAGCAAGGACAAGCCGCAGACCGAAAATATTGAGGTTTTCGCCAGCCACCTCGGGCTAGGCATGAATCCCACCGCATGGTGGGCATTGGCGGACCGCTTGGCACAGCCAGAGGGTCAGTGGAAGCCCTTTACGCGCAACAATGTGCTCCAGCGCTTGGTGTTTCCGGACCCCACGCGCTAGAGCAACGCCGATCAGCCCAACGTTTTGTTGTAGCTGGCGATACCGTCCAAAATTTCTTGGTGGGCGGCTTCTGGGCCTTCCCAGCCTAGGATCTTGACCCACTTGCCTTCTTCCAGATCTTTGTAGTGCTCAAAGAAGTGGGCAATGGTCTTCAGACGCAAGGGCTGCAGGTCTTCCGGCTTTTGCCACTTGCTGTAAAGCGACAAAATCTTGTTGATGGGCACGGCCAGCACTTTGCCATCCATACCGGCTTCGTCTTCCATCTTCAATATGCCAATGGCGCGGCAAGTCACCACAACGCCGGGGATCAATGGCACGGGGGTAATGACCAACACATCGACCGGGTCACCGTCACCCGACAGGGTTTGGGGTACGTAGCCATAGTTGGTGGGGTAGTGCATGGCAGTGCTCATGAAACGGTCCACAAAAATAGCTCCAGACTCTTTGTC
Organism: Pseudomonadota bacterium; assembly: GCA_041169205.1. Taxonomy (GTDB): domain Bacteria; phylum Pseudomonadota; class Gammaproteobacteria; order Burkholderiales; family Burkholderiaceae_C; genus Allorhodoferax. The sequence goes on from JBEEJM010000180.1 coordinate 3,909, forward strand.
TACTTCGTATTTCACGGGATCGGCATTCATGGGGATTTCAATGATCACATTGAATGCTTCTGGAACTTTGTTGCCGGGGGTAACTTTGCCTAATGACATTGCGGGTCTCTCTTTGATGAAAATCAGTACAGGTAGGGATTAACCCCGATTTTACTGACTTGACTCTTGCGAAACGCCAAGAGCTGCGCTTTTTGGCGTTACATTGCGCTTGTTGGCCAATCAACTCCGCGTGTTCGGAGCCTAGAGGAAGCAACGCAGCGGGGGCAACGCTGACGTTGTTCCCTCCTTCGCGAAACAACACAGGAGATGTTTATGACGGGCAATTCAGCGCTAGTACTGGCGCTTGTTTGCGGCTTTATCGCCGTGGCTTACGGTTTTTGGACCCGAAGCTGGATTCTTTCTCAGGACGCTGGCAATGCGCGTATGCAAGAAATTGCAGCCGCCATTCAGACCGGCGCAGCAGCCTACCTTTCCCGGCAGTACAGAACCATCGCCATGGTCGGCGTGGTGCTGGCCATTTTGATCAGCGTGTTTCTGGATTCTTTGAGCGCCGTCGGCTTTGTCGTCGGTGCGGTGCTTTCGGGCGCTTGCGGCTTCATTGGAATGAATGTGTCAGTGCGTGCCAATGTGCGCACTGCGCAGGCCGCCACCAAAGGCATTGGCCCCGCACTGGACGTCGCCTTTCGGGGTGGTGCCATCACCGGCATGCTGGTGGTGGGCTTGGGCCTTTTGGGTGTGACTAGTTTTTACTGGTTCCTGGTGCCGGACGGCATGGTGACAGCGGCCAAGCTCAACCCCTTGATTGGTTTCGCCTTTGGCTCGTCGCTGATTTCCATCTTCGCCCGCTTGGGCGGTGGCATTTTCACCAAGGGCGCTGACGTAGGCGCTGACTTGGTGGGCAAGGTCGAAGCCGGCATCCCAGAAGACGACCCACGCAACCCGGCCGTGATTGCCGACAACGTGGGCGACAACGTGGGCGACTGCGCGGGCATGGCCGCCGACCTGTTTGAAACCTATGCGGTGACCCTCATCGCTACTATGGTTTTAGGAGCACTCCTCGCAAGCAGTGCGGGGGCTACAGCCGTTTTATACCCCTTAGCACTGGGCGCGGTGTCGATTGTGGCGTCCATCATTGGCTGCTTTTTCGTCAAGGCATCGCCTGGCATGAAGAACGTCATGCCCGCGCTGTACAAAGGCCTGGCGATTGCGGGCGGGCTGTCACTGCTGGCGTTCTACTTCGTCACCCAGGCCATGTTCCCCGCCGCAGTCACCCTGACGGACGGCCACGTCATTTCCGCTAGCAGCCTGTTTGGTGCTTGCACGGTCGGCCTGGTCTTGACCGGCGCGCTGGTCTGGATCACCGAGTACTACACCGGCACGCAATACGCGCCTGTGCAGCACATTGCCCAAGCCTCCACCACCGGCCACGGCACCAACATCATTGCCGGTCTGGGCGTTTCCATGCGCTCCACCGCCTGGCCGGTGCTGTTTGTTTGCGCTGCCATCTACTCGGCGTTTAACCTGGGCGGCCTGTACGGCATTGCGATTGCTGCCACCTCCATGCTCAGCATGGCGGGCATCGTAGTGGCACTGGACGCCTACGGCCCCATTACCGACAACGCCGGTGGTATTGCCGAAATGTCTGAGCTACCGGCCAGCGTGCGTGAAATCACCGATCCACTGGACGCGGTGGGCAACACGACCAAGGCCGTAACCAAGGGCTATGCCATTGGTTCTGCCGGCCTGGCAGCACTGGTGCTGTTTGCCGACTACACCCACAAATTGGACGCCTTTGGCAAGCACATCACCTTTGACTTGAGTGACCCCATGGTCATTATTGGGCTGTTCATTGGCGGCTTGATTCCCTACCTGTTCGGTGCCATGGCCATGGAAGCCGTGGGCCGCGCTGCAGGCGCCGTGGTGGTCGAAGTGCGCCGCCAGTTCCGTGACATCAAAGGCATCATGGACGGCACCGGCAAGCCCGAGTACGACACTGCCGTGGACATGCTGACCACTGCTGCCATCAAGGAAATGATGATCCCCAGTCTGCTGCCCGTCGTGGTGCCGATTGTGGTGGGCTTGGCACTGGGACCCGCAGCCCTGGGCGGCTTGCTGATGGGCACCATCGTGACCGGTCTGTTTGTAGCGATCTCCATGTGCACCGGTGGTGGTGCCTGGGACAACGCCAAGAAATACATCGAAGATGGCCACCACGGTGGCAAGGGCTCCGACACCCACAAGGCAGCGGTCACCGGTGACACCGTAGGCGACCCCTACAAAGACACGGCCGGCCCTGCGGTGAATCCGTTGATCAAGATTATCAACATCGTGGCGCTGTTGATCGTGCCGTTGATGATGAAAATTCACGGCAGCTAATTCTGTCCTCAGCCCCTCAAAAGCCCGCAACTGCGGGCTTTTTTTTTGCGCCATACTTGCTGCATGTTTTCGACACAAAAATGCCACCTCTGCACTTTAGCGCTACTGCTCGTGACAGGTGGTTTAGGCGCTTGCGCCAGTCTGCTGCCCAAGACGCACAGCGAAGCGTCTGCCTTTCAAAGTTTTGATGCCGCCAAAGCGGCCATCGAAAGCCTGATTCCCATGCAAAGCAACCAGGACACCCTGATTGCGCTGGGCATTGAGGCGGGCAAACAGCCCAACACCACGCTACTGACCCATGCCGATGTTGTACGGCGGTTTGTCCCCACAAATGTGTTGACCAAACAAGACCTTGACCCCGGCATCGTGGCCTGTATCGAAGCCAAAGATGCCTGCCGTGGCCTGGAGTTGGTAGCCAGTCGCATTGACAAGGCGCGCAATGGCAATTTTTTTACGGATTTTTTTAACTTCAACCGCCGCACAGATACCACCGGCTGGCGCTTCAACGCCCTGATACTTTTAGTTAACCAGGTGGTGGTGTACCGCACTTGGGGCGGGCAGCCCTCTGTCAGCGAGACCGAAGTTCATACCAATCCTTTAGGCCCATTGCAAGACGTAGGGCCCAGCACAGTCACTGTACGGTGACTATTTTGGGCAGCTTTGACCTCTCGCTAAAACTATTGTGAAAATACTTGTTGTCGATGACCATGCACTGGTACGCGAAGGTCTGAGCCAAGTGCTCACAGATCTGGACGAGGCCTTGACCGTGCTGCAGGCAGGAACCTGCACGCTGGCTTTTGAAATAGCGAGCCAACATCCAGACCTGGATCTGGTACTCCTTGACTACCACTTGCCCGACATGAACGGACTCGATGCGCTACAGGTGTTTGCCAGACGTCATCCGGAAATTCCGGTGCTCATGTTGTCCGGATCTGCAAGCGAAAAAGTATTGCGCCAGGTGATGCAACGCGGTGCCGCAGGATTCCTCCTTAAATCGGGCATGACCGACGAATTGCTGCAGGCAGTCCGAATCGTGCTCAATGGTGGTGTCTATTTCCCCTACGCAATCGAATCTTCGCGCTCACCACCCTTGCCACCCGAGGAAGCATTGCTGGCCAAACTCTCGCCGCGCCAGTTGCAAGTTTTGCAGTGCATGGTGAACGGGTATTCCAACAAGAAGATCAGTGACACGCTTCATGTCTCGGAAGAAACCGTCAAGTCACATGTCACCGCCATCTTTCGAAACTTGGGAGTGGAAAATCGGACACAGGCGGTGATGACAGGCGCACGCATGGGTTTTCAACCCGAAAATGTTGGCTAATGCAAACGGGGCTCGGGCACCGCGCTGGAATTGTTGAAAAGATGCCGCAACAAACTTCGCATTTTGGCGGGCCGAACCGGTTTGTGCAAAAGCGTTATGCCAGCATCACGTGCCATTTGCATTAATGCGCCGTCCAGGTCACCACTCACCAGACATGCAGGAATATGGCGTCCTGCCTGCGCACGCAGCTTGAATATGGCACCCAGTCCATCGTCCGCTTCCCCGAGGCGGAAATCACTCACGATCACGCTCACATCCGGCGCGGCCGCCAGAAGAGTGCTGGCCAGTGTCAAGGAAGATGCGGCCATCACTTGGCATCCCCAGGAGCTCAATAGTTCAACCATTGCGCTACGTGCTAAATCGTCATCCTCCAGCAATAACACCGTTTGCCCTGTGAAGTCATATGCGGCAAACAACCGGGGATCCGCCTGCGCTGCGCTCATGCCACCGGGTGCCTCAATGCGCGGCACAGTCACCGTAAAACGGGTTCCACATCCGACCTCAGAACGCAATGTAATCGTATGCCCAAGTATTTGGGCACTGCGTTGGACGATGTTGAGCCCCAAGCCCATTCCCTGCGTGCGATCCCGCCCCGTGTTTCCGACCTGAAAGAACTCCGTGAAGATGGTGGCGTGGTGTTCGGGTGCTATGCCGATACCGCTGTCCCATACCTCAATGCGAATACCGTTACCCCGCTCGGCGGGTCTGCTTGAGATGAGCACGGTACCTTTTTTGGTATATCGAATGGCATTTTGGGTCAGATTCATCACAATACGCTGCAGAACGGGTCGGTCGCTTAGTGCCCAGTAGGGGCTAGGCCTGACTCGCAGTCGCAGTCCTTTGTCCGCCGCCTGTACTTCCAAATCGTTGCGTATCGCCTGTAGCATTTGGCCCAGGTCGACAGGGGCCAGTTGCACTTGCACAGCACCCGCTTCCAGTTTGGATAAATCCAGTAAACCGTCCAACAGGTCCTGCAATGCCCGGACCGAGGCCTCCAGGTTATCCACGACCCGGCGCATATTCGGATCCAGCGGCAACTGTCCCAGACGCCCAGCAAACAGTCCAATGGCATGGGTGGGCTGCCGCAAGTCGTGGCTGGCTGCCGCTAGAAAGCGGGTTTTGGCTATGGTGGCGTTTTCTGCCTGCTCTTTTTGTAAGCGCAGTTCATGGGTGACTTCGTCAACCTGACGTCGTAAATCATCGCGACTCAACGCAAGACGCCGCGCCATTTGTTCCAAAGATTCCTGCATTTCATGCAAAGGATCGAAGGCCGCGGCCCGTGGCTGTGGCGAAAAGTCACCGCGTCCAATGCGTTGGATCCGCTGTGAAACATCCAATATGGGCTGAACCACCCTTCGCCCCATTCGGATAGCAATCCAAGCCCCACAGAGAATGCCAGCGAGCCCCACACCCAGCGCCAGTAACAGGGCGGTTTTCTCCCGCTGCATCAAACCCGCACGGGAGACTCTGACCACCACGTGCCCCAGCGGGTTGCCGCTTGCCATGTCGGTATGCGGCGCGTCTGCTTCGAATAAGTCATTCAATGGCACCGTCGTACTGACCATTGGCTGCGTAATGGAATCCACATCCTGCTCCTGCGATTCCAGCGATGCGCGTTGACCCGCAAACGCCTGAACACTGGACTCGTTGGGAAAGCCCACGCTGGCCATGACCGTTCCAGCGGAATCATAAACAGCGACTGCCACGACATCTGGCTCCCGCATGGCGCCACTGACAACCCCCTGCAATAGGGCCCGGTTTCCGGAGAACACGCCAAACTCGCTGGCCTGTGCCACCTGCCGGGCAATCAATCTGACGCGCACCGCATGCGCGCCATCCAGATCCGATTTGGCTCCCCACCAAAAAATGGCGACGACGGCCACCACGACAAGCGCCACGGGCAATGTCGCGGCCCACAGCATTCGCACCCGGATCGTGCGGCCCATCATGGACGTAACTCCGTGCGTTTGAGGCGCTCCAGCAACGTCGCCTCATCCAGTGCAATGCCCAGTGAGCGTGCCACCCGCTCGTTCACACTGATCGCGTAGTCCGTTGGGTATTGATTGGGGGGCTGACCTTTGCCACCCAGAATCTGGCGCGCCATCTGGGCGGACTGATTTGCGATATGGACTGGCAATGAATGAACCGACAAAAGGGCTCCGGCCTTCACATAGGCAGGCGAAAATGCCATCAGTGGAACACGGGCGCGGTAGCTGGCCAGCAGGATATTGGACAGCGTTACACCGTTAAAAACCTGTGAATCCGGCACCGCCAGCACCGCAGTTGCGGAGTCAAGCATGGCTTTTAATGCCTCAGGCAACGTAAGGTCGTCGTTGACCATCTCCTCTGAAAGCTCCAACCCTCGGGTTCGTGCGGCCAATGCCAACAGGGACTGCTGCGAAGCAGATTCAGCCCCCCACAAGACACCGATCCGCCTTACCTCGGGAAGGGCAATACGCAGAACATCCAATTGCCTCCCAAATGGTTGATCAAGGTAGAGTGCACTGACCCCCCCCAATCCACGGCCGGCATCCTTCAAGGCACGTTCAAAACTGCCCCTGGGAATCAAGCTTGCCACCAAGGGGGCTTTTATCCCACTACGCAGCACATCTCGGAGTGCCTCCGCGCCCAGACTCACCACCACTCTGGGTTGGTGCAGTTCGAGCGTTTTGGCACCTTTTGCGTCTTCGAGCGACACCATCACGACCTCGGTCGCGGGTACCCCCCCGCGAATCAGCTCCTGTACCAGCGTTTGCGCGACCTCCTGATGTCCCGCCGCACGCTCGTTAGATACCACCACGACCTGCGCACCATGGGCCGACATGGCACCCAGCAGCGCAACAAGGCACAGTCTTCGCAAGTAAAAGAATATTTTCAGCACAGCGATGCGGCGTTCTTACTGCTCGATCCGCAGGGTCAATAGGGCCCGCTGATCAAAATAGAACTGCCGATCCCCGTCCTGGTAGGGTGCATTCAAATTCTGGACAGTCAGAGCGACGTCGGCCTTATTTTTTCCAAGGCGAAAGCCGCGTGCAATCCTCACATCCGTGCGCTGCACGGAACTCAGGGTCAGGTTTGAAGACATCAGCGCCATATGGTCAGAGTGGCCATAAAGCACCGAAAGTTCCAGTCCCGAGGGAGTGGTATGCATCAGCGTCAGCGAACCGGACAGGTCGGGCACACCGTGGGCGAGTCTGAAGCCCTGCCCTACCGTGGGGTCTGGCACGCCGCCAACACTCAAAAATGTCTGTGTCAGTATCAGTTGGGTCCGCGCAGCGGGCAACCAGCGCAACTCGTACTCCGCCCCGTAAATGCTGAAATTGTTCACATTGGCGATATCCGTAGGCAAAGCACCGTCCACGTTGGCAATGCCATCCTTGATCTGCTCATTGAAAATGCGCAAATCTCCGCTGAGACCCCAAGCGGGCTTGTTCAGGTGGTAGCCCACTTCGTTGGAAATGACTTTCTCGGAATTCACATTGCCCTGAACCCGCACCGTGTTGATGGGGTTTTGCCCGAGTACGTTGTAGTAATTGACATTGGCATATTTTTCGTAGGCACTTGGCGGACGGAACGCGGTCGAAACGCCCGCTCGCAAGGTCTGCTCAGAGTTCAGATGCCAATTGAGCATCAGCCTGGGCGATATGCTCTCGCCACCGATGCTGCTGTTCTCCGCCATGGCCCCGGCATTCAGGATCAGATTCGGCCGCAGTCGCCACTCTGCATTCCCAAACAGACGGTAAAAATCGGACGTTACCTGTTGGCGTGCATCAAACGTAGGCCGTGAAACAATGACTTCGCGCAAGAACTGCACCCCCCACACGGTGCGCAGTTGTTCGGAATGGCGGTTCGTGCTCTGAAACGACAGTGTGTCATTGGTCTCGTTACCCCCAAAATCAACCAACGTACCGACATACAGAGGGCCATAAGCGTTGGATTGAAAGGAAAAAGCGTCGCGGGACTGGATTTCCGTATGCGATGCCGAAAATGCAATGTCGTGATCCGGATTCAGAATCCTGGTCCAGTCCAGCTGAACGAAGCGCGAACCCATCGTGCGCATGCGGGCGATATTTCCTTCATGGTCGTTGATATTTCCACGTCCTGCCGCAATATCAAGACCACCGCCACGAACCGTAATGTTGTTGGCAAAGTCAGGCGTAAGTTGTACGGCCAGATTGACCCGACTCACTTCATTGGCACCAAAAGCCCCCCGCAACCCGGCGTCCGCGCGGCGGTCCACACTAACCCGGTATGCGCTGGTCGCGTCGCCCCAGCCCAGCCTGACGCCACTATCACCAATCCGGTTATCTCCCATTGAAATGCTGGCCGCTGCACCCGTGGTCTCACGAACATCCCTGGAAACAATATTCACCACCCCCAAGAATGCGCGCGCCCCGTACGTGGCGGAATTCGACCCCCTCAGCACTTCAATGCGTTCAATATCGTCAATGGCCAAGGTCTGCAGGCCCACACCGGTGCTGCCCTGCAAATAGCCGGAGTACACCGCGCGACCATCGACTAACACCTGGAGCCGATTGGACCAGTCATCACTGCGTCCGTGGTAACTTGCCATCGGTGCATCCGTTTCAAACGCAGTGGTGGTCTGAAATCCCGGTACCAGCCGCAATAAATCCGCCACATCGCGTGCGCCTGACATGCGGATGAACCCGCGATCCAGAACCGTCACAGCCCCCGGGACTTCGTCCAGGCGTTGTGCCAGACGTGACACAGACAGCACAATCGGCATCTCGGCAAGGAAGTCTTGTTCAGACAAGGCAGCCGCGTTTCCGGTAGGTTGCGCCGCTATCCACGGGCTGAAACACACCAGCACCAAGTGCCAAAAAAACCTATTCATCGAAAGTCTCTTTCTCAGCAACTACTATTCGTTATCTATACATTTTGCACTGGGCATCTGGAAAGGCTACAGACGACCATGGACAATAGCTCTCATGTCTGAACCCAGCACCACACGATTTATCCCTCTGGTCGAACATCGCCCTCCAGCGCTGCCGATTCCTGATGTCGTACCGACTGCACATAACGCGGGGCACCCGGTCGGCGTGCTCGTTGATACGATGGGCAGGCAGTTGCGGGACTTGCGCATCAGCGTGACCGATCGCTGCAATTTCCGTTGCAGCTACTGCATGCCCAAGGAAATATTTGACAAAGACTACCCCTATCTTCCGCACAACGCCTTGCTGACCTTCGAGGAAATCACGCGCCTGGCCAAAACCTTTGTAGCCCACGGAGTGCAAAAAATTCGGCTCACCGGGGGTGAGCCACTGCTGCGCAAAAACATTGAAATTCTGATTGAACAACTGGCCAGTTTGCGCACCCTGGAAGGCCAACCGTTAGACATCACCCTCACCACCAACGGGTCGTTGCTGGCACGCAAAGCCCGCGCACTCAAAGCCGCGGGCCTGCAACGTGTAACCGTCAGCTTGGATGGCCTGGACGACACCGTTTTTCGCAGCATGAATGATGTCGACTTCCCGGTCGCCGAAGTGCTGGACGGCATTGCGGCGGCGCAAGCGGCAGGCTTGGGCTCCATCAAGGTCAATATGGTGGTCAAACGTGGCACCAATGACCACGAAATCATCCCCATGGCCCGGCATTTCAAAGGCTCGGGCGTGGTGTTGCGATTCATTGAGTACATGGATGTAGGCGCCACCAACGGCTGGCGCATGAACGACGTGCTGCCCTCGGCCGACGTGATCGCACTGCTGCAAACCGAATTCCCGTTGGTCGCCCTGGAAGCGTCGGCCCCCGGCGAAACCGCACAGCGCTGGGGCTATGCCGACAGCAGCGGTGCCCACGACACAGCGGCCGGAGCAATGGGGGTAATCAGCAGCGTGACACAGGCTTTTTGCCACGACTGCAACCGCGCACGGCTCTCCACCGAAGGGCGTCTTTACTTATGCCTGTTTGCCAGCCAGGGCTACGACTTGCGCACACTGCTGCGCAATGGTTCGGACGATGCGGTGCTGGAGTCCGCCGTCGGCCGTATCTGGAGCGGGCGCGTTGACCGCTATTCCGAGT
>JBEEJM010000181.1:0-3866 GCA_041169205.1 Pseudomonadota bacterium
CGACAACAGACGCATGCTGGAAGTGATCCATTGCTGCGACTCGCCGCTTTGGCCCAGCGGCATAAAGAACTCAATGGCGCGTTGCACCACCCCGTCGCCATTGGCCTGGGGCAGCGGCAGAAACGAAACAATCAGGTACAGGGTTTTGTGGCCTTCCTGCGTCCAGTACTCGATCTTCTCAGCCACTGCCGAGAGCGCGCCTTTGGGACGTTTTTCGATCACAGCCCGCATAGGATCTGCGTAAGCAGCTATTAAATCAGGAGCAATTTCCACCTTGGGCGCATCCACATGCAACACCGATCCGAGGATGGCATTGGGCCGGTAGGTGGCCAAACCCTTGAGCCGCGCACGCCAGGCTTGCTGGTACAAGCCCTTGAAATCGTCATACGCGTAGTCGACCGGCACGTTCACGGTTTTAGAGATCGCCGTGTCCACCAGAGGCTGCACCGCTTCCATCATGGCGATGTGGTTGGAGGCTGACATGTCGAGTGCCGAGACAAAGTAATCGGGCAACTGATTGACGTCGCCACCCAGCTCCCGGTACATGCGCCAAGCGTGGTCTTCCACCGCATATTCGCTGGTACTGCCATCGGCCTCACGCTTCTTGCGGCGGTACATCCAGGAAAACGAGGGCTCAATGCCGTTGGACGCGTTGTCGGCAAACGCCAGGCTGACCGTGCCCGTGGGCGCAATCGACAGCAAATGGCTGTTGCGAATGCCATGGGTGCGAATGGCGTCTTGCAATGCGGCGGGCAATCGGCTGGCGAAGGTACCGCTGGCCAGGTAGCCGTCCGCGTCAAACGCGGGGAATCGGCCCTTTTCTTGCGCCAGTGCCACCGACGCGTTGTAGGCGGCGTCGCGCATGCAGGTGGCGATGCGCACCGCCATGTCACGGCCCGGCTGTGCGTCGTAGCGCAGGCACAGCATGGCCAGGGCATTGCCCATGCCGGTAAAGCCCACGCCAATACGCCGCTTGGCGGCTGCCTCAGCGCGCTGCTGCGGCAAGGGCCAGAAGGTGACGTCCAACACATTGTCCAGCGCACGCACCTGGGTGGTCACCACGCGGGAAAACGCGTCAAAGTCAAATGCTGCGGTGCCTTGCAGCCCAAACGGGTGGCGCACAAACCGCGTGAGGATGATCGGACCAAGGTCGCAGCAACCGTAGGGCGGCAAGGGTTGCTCGCCGCAAGGATTCGTAGCAGATATGTCTTCGCAATAGGCGAGGTTATTGTCCCGGTTGATGTGGTCTAAAAACAAAATACCGGGCTCGGCAAAGTCGTAAGTCGACCGCATCACGGTGTCCCACAACGCACGCGCGGGCAGGCTCTGGTACACCCACATTCCGTCGGCCCGCTGAACTGCGCCTTGTGCGAGCAGCGTGGCACCTGGTTTGGCGGTGTGCACCAGTTCCCAGGGTTGGTCGTCGTCTACGGCGCGCATGAATGCGTCTGACACGCCCACCGACACATTGAAATTGTTCCAGCGCCCCGGCGTGCGCTTGGCGGTGATGAACTCCTGCACATCCGGGTGGTCGATGCGCAGCACGCCCATTTGCGCACCACGGCGTGCGCCCGCGCTCTCCACCGTGGAGCAGGATTGGTCGAACACATTGATATAGCTGCAGGGCCCCGAGGCCATAGATGCCGTGCCTTTGACCTCGGCACCCCGAGGGCGAATGCGAGAAAAGTCATAACCCACACCACCACCACGGCGCATGGTTTCCGCCGCTTCGCGCAAGGCCTCGTAGATGCCGGGAAAGCCCGCGTCGTCCAGACCCTGAATGCAGTCGCCCACCGGTTGCACAAAGCAGTTGATCAGCGTTGCCTGAATCGACGTCCCCGCTGCGCTCATGATGCGGCCGGCACCAATGGCACCTGCGCGCAGGTTGTCCAAAAAGAGGGCCTTGCAATGCGCTTGGTCTCCGGGCGCTTCCACGCTGGCCAGTGCCTGGGCTACGCGACGGTAGACGTCCTCCGCGCAGGTCTCACCCGCTTTGAGGTATTTTTCCCGCAGAACGTCTTCGCTGATGGGCTGGGGGAGCATGGCTGTTTGGGTCATAGTGTCCTGATCTCGCGTCATAAGGAAACGGACAACACCTGTCCATCGTGTTCCACATAAGGCTGGTACGGGCCGGTGCCACTGTGGTCTGACACAGAGGCGGCCACAAAGTTGCCTTTTTGCGCGTCAAACACATGGATTTCGCCGTCTTCGATGACGTAATACCAGCCGTGCAGCGTCAGCCGCCCGGCTTCCACCTCGCGCCGCACCATGGGGTAGTCCATCAGCCGTTCCAGCTGTAACACCACCGCACGCTGCTCAGAACGGCACAGCGCCTCCGGGCTGGCTTGCACCGGTAGCAGTGCCTCGTCAGCCAACTTCAACCAGGCCTTCAAAGCCACCGCTTCTTCCGGTGCCCCTTCATAGGCCACCCGAATGGCCCCGCAGTGGCTGTGGCCGCACACGATGATGCGCTCCACCTGCAGACTGAGTACCGCAAACTCAATGGCTGCCGTGGTGCCATGCAAGCCGTGGGAGCCCCCATAGGGCGGAACAAACGCACCCACATTGCGAACAATAAACAGCTCGCCCGGGCCTGCGCCGGTGAGCAGATAGGGCACCACGCGCGAATCCGAACAACCGATGAACAGTGTTTTAGGGTGCTGTCCGTCGGTCACCAAATCCTGAAAGCGCTGCTGGTGCAGGGGAAAGTAGTCCGAATGAAAGCGCCGCAGGCGCAACAACAAATCGTCCGCTGCGGCGGCTGGTTCGGTCATTGCACCAGCGGTGTATCGGCGCTGTCCAGTTCCACGCCCTCTAGCAGAGCCTGCCCGGCAAGCAGGCTCATGTACTGGTGCAAGGCCTTGGCGCGGGACTGCATGGCCAACTGGGCTGCAACCCGTTCGCGCACTTCGTCATAGGCCAACTGTTTGCCTTTGCGACGACCCAGCACCTCGATGATGTGGAAGCCAAAGCGGGTGTGAACCAGGCGCGGGTGCACGCCCATGCCCCAGCTGGCGTGCTTCTGGTGGAAAAGCTCGTTGGCGAGTTCCGGCGCGCAATCGTCCGGGCCGATCCAGCCCAGGTCGCCGCCCTGGGTGCTGGTGGGGCAGTTGGAGAGTTCGCTGGCCAACTGCACAAACCGTGTTTCAGGCACATCCTTGCCCAGCAGGCTCAAGAGCGCCTTTTCCGCATGCACGCTGAGCGCATGCACATTCACACCTGGAGTGACAGCAAACAAAATATGGCGCACATGCAGCGCTTGGCCCACCACAAACTGCGCTTGGTTGGCTTCATAAAACCGCGTGCATTCCTCGGGCGTGGGCTGCGGGCTCACCGCCGCTTGGTCCACCATGGACTCAATGATCTTGCGCTGTTCTTCGTGCAGCTCAGGCGCAGTCAAACCGGTGTAGCGTGGCAACAGTCCAACCTGCACTGCATGCTGGCGCAGCAATTCTCCATAGCCCAGCTCGCGCAGCTCGGCCAGGTCTGGTGTTTGATCGGGCGTGTGTAACGCAATTCCGTTGATGCTAGCGATAGGTGCCGCCAGCGACTGGGCCGCGGCTGAGCTTGCATTTGCGGCGCATTGGCAAGTGCCGCTACCGCATCCGGTGATGGTTGACATAGGTGCATTCATGGCGACTCCTGCTTTAGCGCAATGTGGTTTGGGTGCGGCTCATGGGCTCTTGCTCAGCCATGCCGAGGCGACGGCTACGTACCACCTGGTAAGGGCGCACCAGATAGGCAGCGGCACCAAAACCGCTCCACACATGCACCAGACGCGTGAAGGGGAAGATCAGGAAAATCGACATACCTAGAAACATATGGGCCTTGAACACGACCCCAGCTTCAGCCAACAACTCGGGGGC
>JBEEJM010000182.1:0-30179 GCA_041169205.1 Pseudomonadota bacterium
GCCTGACCACTTCGGACGATTTGGCGGCTGCCATTTCGGCATTCAACGACAAGTCGTCGCAAACGGGGGTCACTGCCAAGATCAACACCGTAGGTACTGGCATTACCCTGACCAATGATGCAGGTGCAGACATAGCGATCGATAGCAACGCGGCCTCAGTCGGTACCTTCACGGTCGGCGCCGACCCCAGCGCCGTGGACCTCACGGGGACGGCGGCTCCTATTGCCGGCATCCCCGTTGGGCCTGGCGGTCTTGCCCAAGTTGTAGGCGCGATCACCCTGGACTCAAACAACAGTTTTGGTGTCGCCACCACCAGTGGTGCTGCGGGCACCGGGGCCAGTTTTTTCACTGCCGCTACCGGTGCGAGCGAGTTGCAAGCCACCTCCACGCTGGACGTTTCCACCGCAGATGCGGCAACCCGCACTCTATCCACAGTGGATTCTTCGATCGCCGTTATCGCGGCCCAGCGCGCAAAATTCGGCGCACTGCAGTCTCGGTTTGAATCCGCTATCTCCAGCCTGAACACGACCGGAGAAAACCTGAGTGCCTCGCGCTCACGCATTCAGGACGCGGACTTTGCGCAGGAAACCGCAAACCTGTCACGCACGCAAATCTTGCAGCAGGCCGGTACCGCCATGGTGGCGCAGGCCAACCAGTTACCGCAAAGCGTGCTGCAGTTGCTCAAGGGCTAAGGCGATTTAGCCTTGATCGCTTGACCCCACGGCTAGGCCCTGCGTGCCTTGACGGCGAGTGGTTTCCTATTTTTAGAACTCAAGTTCTGCAGCACATCCACCGATAGTGCTTATACGGCTGCGCACGCTTGCGCCTAGCCGCTCTCTGTGTTTGTAGGAATTGCACCTACATTCCGTCACCGCCTGCGCCTACGCGCTGATTAGCCATTTTCGGATTCAAGTTTCTCGCTGGTAAATCCAGAATTTGCTCCATGGTGATTCAAATGAATTACCGCCTCAACCGGAGCCGAAAAATGACCAACGAGCAAATCTTGAATGAGATCAGAGAAGCCAACATGACTTACCTGATGCTGGCACAAAACCTGATCCGCCAGGACAAGGCGGAATCGCTGTTTCGCCTGGGCATGTCCGAAGAATCCGCCGACCTCATTGGCGCGCTCTCTCCCGCACAAATCATGAAAATTGCCTCCACCAACATGCTGTTGTGCCGCTTCCGGGTAGACGACGACATGGTTTGGAACCTGCTGACCAACCATTCAGTGAACAAGGTGGACAACGATGCCACCACCAAGCTGCATGCCAGCATTTTGATGGCCGGCCGCTTTGCCGAGACCATGTAAGCCCCACCCACCGACATAAAGAGAAGCACCATGGCCACCAAAAGCGTACTCAAAGATTCCCAGCAAGTCGAGCGCGCAGTTGCGCTGATTCAGCTCGGCGCCCGCCTGCAGGTGCTTGAGAGTGAAACCGACCTGTCGTATGAACGCCTGCTGCGCTTGTACAAAGAGGTCGCCGGTCGCTCCCCCAGCAAAGGCCAGTTGCCCTTCTCGACCGAATGGTTTCTGACTTGGCAGCCCAACATCCATGCATCCTTGTTCCAGAACACCTACGAGTACCTGACCAAGGTGAGCGCGATGGACGACATCGACGCCATCATGAAAGCCTACAAGCTCTACACCGAGCAAATTGCGGCCTGCGGCGTGGAACCCCTGCTGTCGATTACCCGGGCCTGGCGTCTGGTCAAGTTCATCGACAACAACATGCTGTCCATGACGAAATGTTCCAAGTGCGGCGGTCACTTTGTGTCCGAAGCCTACGAAAACTCTCGCCATTACGAGTGCGGTCTGTGCACACCGCCCGCACGCGCCGGCAAAGGCGCCTCCACCGGCGGTATCTTGCTGCACTAAATGCTATATTTTTGATAGCTGTTTGCGCACTATCTACGGGGGCTAGAGCCTTATTTGATTCGAAATTCAAGTCGCGAGTGTTGCAGACGATATGATAGAGACAAGCCGTAAAAGGCCTGCCTCTTCAACCCTTGAAGCCTCTGGCTTCCCTGTCACAATGCCGCTATGTTTGTAATCATTGGTTGGGTTTTTCTGCTCGCCTGCGTGTTCGGGGTGTTCATCATCCACGGCGGCAATATCGGTGTGATTCTTCACGCCTTGCCATGGGAAATGATCACCATTGGCGGGGCTACCATCGGTGCGTTTCTGGCCAATAACCAGATGAAGGTCGTAAAGTCGACCATCAAAGGTCTTGGCATGTGCTTCAAAGGAAGCAAATACACCAAAGCACGCTACCTGGAACTCATGGCGCTGCTGTTTGATATTCTGCAAAAAGCACGCAAAGAAGGCCTGATGGCGATTGAGAGCGATGTCGAAAACCCGCACGACTCAGCGCTTTTCAAGAAATATGCCACCGTCGGCTCTGACCACCATGTGGTGGAGTTCATTACCGATTACTTGCGCATGATGGTGTCTGGCAACCTCAATGCCCACGAAATCGAGTCCATCATGGACAACGAAATTGATACCCACCACCACGAAGAACACGCCGCCGTAGCGGCCATCCAGCGCGTAGCCGGTGGCCTGCCTGCTTTCGGTATCGTGGCCGCCGTGCTGGGCGTAGTGAACACCATGGGCTCGGTGGGCCAACCGCCTGCAGTGCTGGGCGGCATGATCGGCTCGGCACTGGTGGGTACCTTTTTGGGTATTTTGCTGGCCTACGCGTTTGCAGAGCCGCTGGCCGGCCTGCTGGAGCAAAAGAACGATGAAGCGGGCAAAGAGCTGCAGGTGATCAAGACTGTTTTGCTGGCGAGCATGCAGGGTTACAACCCCTCTACCGCCATTGAGTTTGGCCGCAAGGTGCTGTTCTCGACCGAACGGCCCACGTTTGCCGAGCTGGAAGCCCACGTTAAGAAAAAATAGCGTCGCAGAAGAACAGACATGGCCACCGAAGCAAAAAAGCTCCAGCCGATCATCATCAAGCGAGTCAAGAAGGGCGGCCATGCAGTCCACGGCGGCGCGTGGAAGATTGCTTACGCCGACTTCGTGACCGCCATGATGGCCTTCTTCTTGCTGATGTGGCTGTTGGGCAGCACGTCTGAAGGGGACAAGAAGGGCATTTCTGACTACTTTCAGTCGCCACTCAAGGTGGCCATGCAAGGTGGCTCGGGTGCCGGTGCCAGCAACAGTGTCGTCAACGGCGGCGGCAACGACCTGACCCAGTCCGCAGGCCAGTCCAAACGCGGTGACGGCTCCGACAAAACGGCCAAAAAGCTGTCGGGTGACAAAAACAAAATGGACACCGCCATGAAGGAGGCCAAGCGACTGGCCGCCCTGAGTGCCAAGATTGCGGGCGTTATTTCTGCCAACCCCAAACTGGCGGAGTTCAGCTCCCAAATCAAGCTGGAAATCACCCCGGACGGGCTGCAGATCCAGATCGTGGACGACCAGCGCCGCCCCATGTTTGACAGTGGCGGCACCTCCGTCAAACCGTATATGCGCGACATCCTGCGTGAAATTGGTATTGCGCTGTCCGATGTCGAAAACAAAATCAGCCTGGACGGCCATACCGACCGCACCGCCTACGGCAACTCGGCCGGTGGTTATAGCAATTGGGAGCTCTCGGCCGAACGGGCCAACGCCACCCGACGCGAACTCGCCGCCGCGGGCATGCCCGACGACAAGCTGGCGCGGGTGGTGGGCATGGGCTCCAGCCTACCGCTGGAACCCGACAACCCAAGGAGCCCGAGCAACCGCCGCATCAGCATTTTGGTGATGACCAAAGAAGCCGAAGAGCGGCTGCTGGGTGCCAATACGGTACCGCTGAACGAGGAAGTTCAGGCCGCAGCGCCCGAGGCTCCTGCCGCCGGGAAATCGGCACATTAAGTCCACCAAAATTCAGTCATACTTGCGTCAATTACGGAAATCGCCCCGGAAAGGGTCTGCCCCATGTCAAAAGAACTACGTTTTTTAATCGTTGATGATTTTTCCACCATGCGCCGCATCGTGCGCAACCTGCTCAAGGAGAGTGGTTACGCGGACGCGGACGAAGCGGAAGATGGCGTGGTGGCTTTGCAAAAATTGCGCAACAGCAATTTTGACTTTGTCGTAAGCGACATCAACATGCCCAATATGAACGGGTTCCAGTTGTTGTCCGAGATCAAAAAAGACGAGAAGCTCAAGCACTTGCCCGTCTTGATGGTCACGGCCGAGGCCCGCAAAGAAGACATCGTGATGGCCGCACAACAAGGCGCTGCTGGCTACATCGTTAAACCTTTTACCAAAGCGACGCTGGAAGACAAGGTCAACCACATCCTCACCAAGGTGGGATTGAAGTAAGCATGTCGGCACCCGCGGTCGATGTCCACCAACAGCTGGGCGCGCTGACGCGACAGCTCCATGATTCCCTCCAGGGCCTGGGCCTGACTGAAAAAGTCAAAGACTGGGCGGGCGAACTGCCCGACGCGAAAAGTCGACTCTCCTATATCGCACGACTCACCGGCGAGGCGGCAGAAAAAGTACTCAATGAGGTCGACCAGGCCAAGGCACAACACGGCCATATCGCAGCGCACGCCCGTCGTATGTCCGCCCTGATGGCGCACGACCCCGCTGCTGTAGTCACTGGTGCCGAGGTGATGGAGTTCGTCAAGAACGTGGAGCAATGCGGGAAAAAGCTCGACGATCACCTCACTGCCATCATGATGGCGCAAGATTTTCATGACCTCACCGGTCAGGTGATCGCCAAGGTGGTCAATCTGGCGGCCACCATTGAAGAGCAATTGGTTCAACTGCTCATACAAACTGCGCCACCCGCTGTAGTCGCAAAACCCATGCCCAAACAAGAAGCCTACGTGCCGGCTTTGGCGGGGCCAGTCGTCAATGGCGCAGGCAATCCGGAAGTGGTCACCGATCAATCCGAAGTGGACGATTTGCTGGCGAGCCTGGGGTTCTAGCCTGCGCTACAACCAAGAGGGAAACACCCCTCTTATCCGCCTTTAGTTTTAGAGGGTGCTAGCCACAATGGTGGGAACTAAGAAGTTTCCCCACCATGGACCAAGGCAGTCAAGATCGCAACCTACCGGCTTCGGAGCGCAAGCTTAAAAAAGCACGCGACGATGGCCAGGTCAGCCGCTCCACGGATCTCTCCCACCTGGCGGTATTGGCTGCAGGCGCATTGGCCGTCATGCTGCTGGCACCTCTGCTGTTTGAGCAGCTCAAGCTCGATCTTGTCCAGCAACTTACTTTTGATGCCGCCAGCGTGATGCAGTCGGGTGCGATGTTGACGCGCCTGAGCAACTCCACCACGGTCGGCGTCATCGGGTGCGCGGCATTCGCAGCCATTGTGGCCGGTGCGACCATTGTTTCGGCGGTGGCCTCCGGCGGCTGGGTCAGCAGCCTCAAGCCATTGATGCCAGACTTCAGCCGCGTCAATCCGCTCAAGGGATTTGGCAATCTGTTCACCAAAAAACGTCTGGTCGATACCGCCAAGATGCTGGTCATGATGTGCGTCCTGTTTTCGATCGCCGCTGTGTTTTTAAGTAACGGCATGCCAACACTGACGTCACTGATTTTGCAACCGTCTACTTCGGCCATTGCGCACCTCACCCAGTGGCTCACCGGCGGAATCGGCTTATTGTTGCTGGTGATTTTGATGGCCGCCATGATCGACGTGCCACTGCAGTCCTTCCTGCACAAAGACCAGATGAAGATGTCGCACCAAGAGGTCAAGGAAGAGGGCAAGGAGTCCGACGGCAATCCACAGATGAAGGGGCACATACGCAAGCGCCAGCGTGAGTTGTCGCAAAAAGGCAGCATCAACGCCGTACCCAAAGCCGACTTTATCGTGATGAACCCCACCCACTTTGCGGTCGCCATCCGGTATGACGAAAGCACCATGGGCGCGCCACGGGTGATCTCCAAAGGTGCCGATTTGTTGGCGCTCAAAATTCGGGATATTGCCAAACAACATTCCATTCCGGTTCTGCAGTCCCCCATGCTGGCACGTGCCCTGTATGCCAACGCCGAACTAGACCAAGACATCCCCGCCACGCTTTACACCGCCGTGGCGCAGGTGCTGGCGTATGTCTACCGCCTGCGTGCGGCGCTGCGCGGCGAAGGTCCTATGCCGGGTGAGGTGCCACAACCGACTGTGCCCCCTGAACTTGATCCGTTGACAAAAACCCTGAAGGCGGCCACGGCATGAATACCCAATTGAAAACTCTGCAGCAATGGTTCGGCAGCAATGCGGCCCATGTGCGCGGCGCTGCAGCACCCATGCTGGTCGTGGCCATTTTGGCCATGATGGTGCTACCGCTGCCGCCGCTGTTGTTGGACACATTTTTCACCATCAACATCGCTGTCGCGCTGATGGTGATGATGGTTGCGGCATACATGCTGCGGCCACTGGACTTTGCGGCCTTCCCCTCCGTACTGCTGCTCACTACGCTGATGCGCTTGTCGCTGAACGTGGCCTCTACCCGCATCGTGCTACTCGAAGGTCACACCGGCCCCGGATCGGCCGGTGCGGTGATCGAGGCGTTTGGCCACTTCTTGATTGGCGGTAATTTTGCGGTCGGTTTGATTGTGTTTGCCATTTTGGTGGTGATCAACTTCGTGGTGGTGACCAAGGGCTCTGAGCGTATTGCCGAGGTCTCCGCCCGCTTCACCCTGGATGCCATGCCGGGCAAACAGATGGCGGTGGATGCCGACCTCAACGCCGGCCTGATTGACGAAAAAGAAGCCAAACGCCGCCGTGCTGAAATTGGCGAAGAAGCAGAGTTTTTTGGCTCCATGGACGGTGCCTCCAAGTTTGTGCGGGGTGATGCGGTCGCCGGAATTTTGATTTTGTTGATCAACATTTTTGGTGGCTTTGCCGTCGGTGTTTTGCAGCACGACCTCACCGCCTCCCAAGCCGCCAACACCTACATTCTGCTGGCCGTGGGTGACGCACTGGTCGCTCAAATTCCTGGTTTGTTGATCTCGGTCGCAGCGGCCATGGTGGTCTCGCGGGTGGGCAAAGACCAGGACATTGGCAAGCAGATCGTGGGGCAAATGTTTGTCTCACCGCGTGTGCTGGGCATTACCGCCACCATCATGTTCGTTCTGGGTGTCATTCCCAACATGCCCCATTTCGTGTTTCTGGCCATCTCGGCCGTGCTGGGCTACGGTGCCTGGGTGCTGGCACACAAGCCTGTCGTCGTTGAAGCGGAAGCCGTAGTGGCTGCAACGCCCTCGGATGGCGAAGCATCCTGGGACGATTTACAACCCGTCGACCAGTTGGGTTTGGAGCTGGGCTACCGCCTGATTGCGCTGGTCGATAAGGCACGCCAAGGCGACTTGCTCAACCGCATCAAGGGGGTGAGGCGCAAGTTCGCACAAGAGGTCGGCTTTTTGCCGCCACCCGTCCATGTGCGCGACAACCTGGAACTCAAACCCAGCGCGTACCGCATCACCCTGCGTGGTGTGATTGTGGGCGAAGGCGAGGCTTTTCCAGGGATGTACCTGGCCATTAATCCGGGCGGTATTTCTACGCCCTTGATCGGCACCCCCACCACCGACCCGGCATTCGGATTACCCGCGCACTGGATCGACGAAAAACAAAAGGAAGCCGCGCAATTGGCCGGGTTTACTGTGGTTGATTCCGAGACTGTCATGGCGACCCATTTGTCACACTTGATGCAGGTTCAAGCCTCCAAATTACTCAGCCGTACAGAGACCCAACAACTCGTGGAACACGTTGCCAAACTGGCGCCCAAACTGATTGAGGAAGTCGTCCCCAAGATGGTGTCCGTCGCCATATTCCAGAAGGTACTGCAACTCCTGCTGGACGAGTCTGTGCACATCCGCGACATCCGCACCATCATCGAATCGATTGCCGAGCACGCCACCACCACCACCGATCCAGTCGAGCTGGCCCGCCGTGTCCGCGTGGCGCTGTCTCCCGCCATCGTGCAACAGATATACGGCTCTACCCGAGAGCTCAATGTGATTGCCATTGACCCTGGCTTGGAGCGCCTGCTGGTGCAGGCCCTTGGGGGCACATCTGGCCCCGCACTAGACCCTGGCGTCGCAGAAATTTTGACCAAGACCGCCGCAGAGACCGCACTGAAACAGGAAGAAATTGGCATTCCCGCCTGCCTGCTGGTGCCCGACCAGATTCGTAGCGCGATCTCGCGCTTGGTACGCCGCGTGGCACCGCGCCTGCAGGTGCTGGGACATAGCGAAATTCCTGAAACCCATTCCATCCGTATTGGCCCCATCTTGAGAGGTGCAGCATGAACATCCAACGCTTTACCGCCGCAACTTCCCGCGAAGCACTTGCCAAAGCCCGCATGGCATTTGGTGATGGCACCCTGATTTTGTCCAACCGCCCCACCGAGCACGGCGTCGAAGTGGTGGCCACGGCAGAAGACACGCTAGTCAACCTGAGCAACGGTGGCAGTGGCTCCGGCAAGCAGCCCGGCAGCCAGCAGCAGGCAGGGCAGCTCAGTTTCAAGGATGTGGTCAGCAAGGTTGAAGAAGATGCCGACCAACTGTCCATGAGCACGCTGTCGTTCCAAGACTATGTGCGCGAGCGTATGGCACGCAAACGCCAGGAAACATTGCCGCAAGACACATCAGAAATGCCTGCCGCCGCGCGGCAAGCGCCACAGCGCACTGTTGTTGAGCCCGCACGCAAGATGGCAACCCCATTCGATATCCCGGTGCGTAAACCAGCCCCGATCTCCGATCGCATGGCCACCGTCACGGCCAAGCCTGCACCGGCCATGTCACAAAACATCGTGAACGAACTACAGGCCATGAAGGACCTGATTGAAGACCGCTTCAACACCCTAACTTGGCTGGGCCAGGCACGGCAAAATCCTGTGCAGTCCAACATGATGCTCAAGATGATCCGCTCGGGCTACTCGCCCACCCTGTCCCGCGCCATTCTGGAGCGCGTGCCTGAAGAACTTGACGAAAACGGAGCGCTGCGCTGGGTCATGGATATCCTGGAGCGCAATCTGCACACGGACGAAGGCATGACACCGTTGCATGAAGAGGGTGGCATCTTTGCCCTGGTGGGTGCCACAGGGGTTGGCAAGACCACCACCGCCGCCAAACTGGCGGGGTTGTGCGCCAGCGTACACGGACCGGGAAGCGTTGGACTGATTACGCTGGACACCTATCGCATCGGTGCCCACGAGCAATTGCGCGCCTACGGCAAGATGCTCGGCGTTGTGGCCCACCTGGCCCATGACAAGGCTGCGCTACAAGATTTGCTGGGCTTGCTGTCCAACAAGAAATTGGTACTGATTGACACCACAGGCATTGCCCCGCGGGACCCACGCAAGCGTGATCTGATGAACTTGCTGGACCTGCCAAACGTCAAACGTCTGCTGGTGCTAAATGCCGGGGGCCATGGCGACACCCTGGACGACGCCATCAGCTGCTTCAAGACCGGCGCTGCGCAAGAAGCCTTGCTGTCCAAGACCGACGAAGCCGTCAAGTTGGGGCCGGCCATTGACGCCGCCATCCGGCACCAACTGGTACTGCGTGGCATTACCACCGGCCAGCGCGTGCCGGAAGACTGGGAACCCGCTGTTGCCGCCAATTTGGTGCGCATGTCCATGCGGACGGTGCCCGTGTCGGCATTCGACCCCAACACCAGCGATTTGGGATTCTTTTTCAGCCAGTCTGCGAATCGCAGCACCCTGACGCAAGGACGTCTGGATGCATAACAGCCCCATCAACCAGGCCGCTGGTTTAATGGGCATCAACCGAAGCCAGCGCCCACGACTCACGGCGTTTGTCAGCCATGGCGATGCTGCGTCTGAATTGCCGCTGCTATGGAAACTCTGCGCCGCCATGGTCGATCTGGGTTACTCGGTCACCGTGCTGGACGGAACTGCACCCGAGACCGGACATAACCCGGGGCTGGAGCAGGTGCTGGACTACAGCGTTAGCCACGACGCAGCGTCCGACACGCCAGCTTGGCGCATCCTGCCGGCCATGCAAGGGTTGAACCTGTTCAACACCTTTGCCAGCCCCGCTGCGCAGTGCCTGAACAGCCTAGGCCGTGCATTCCCGCACGACAGCGTGATTGTGATGTACAGCAATGCGCAGGTGCTTTCTACCCTGTTGTCACACACGGGCGTGACGCCCTTGTTGTCGATCTCCAATGCCAAGACCTCCCTGATCACCAGTTACCTGGCGCTGAAACGCCTTTTGTTGAAAGGCCGCGTACAGCCGATACTGGCAAATGTGGTTCAATATACTGAAGATCCCCACGAAAAGCGGGGATCTGTCGCCAGCAACCTGCGCGACTGTGCCAAGTACTTTCTGGATTTTGACGTGAACATCTTGACTATCATCGCGCCGCCGGGCGAAGATCGCCCCGGGACCGATGTGCAACGCCTAGCGCTCACCCTGATTGAGGGCGCGATTCCCCTGGATACGGGCTGGACCGCCTCGTCCATGCGCAGCCATGCCGTGCCAGCGGGTCGGGATGCCAGGAGCCACTGATGTACACCGCTAAAGGCCAGCTAGACCGCAACGCGCTGATCAAGCAGTACCAGCCGCTGGTCCGACGCCTTGCGCACCACATGATGGCCAAACTTCCACCCAGTGTGGAAGTGGACGATTTGATCCAGGTCGGGCTCATCGGGCTGTCCGAGGCGCTGACACGTTACGAAGCCTCGCAGGGCGTGCAGTTCGAAACTTTTGCGACCCAACGGATTCGCGGAGCCATGCTCGATGAGCTGCGCGAGAACGACTGGATGTCTCGCGGCTCCCGCAAGAGCCAAAAACAAATTGAAATTGCCATGCGTCGCCTGGAACACAAGCTGGGTCGCAGCCCGGTGGAGTCCGAAATCGCCGCCGAACTGGAGATGAGCCTGCCCGACTACCAGAGCCTGCTGGGCAAAGTGCGGGGGACGCAACTGGTGTACCTGGAAGATCTGTCTGGGCGCAATGAGGACGACGATACCTACCTCGACCGCCACGTGGCTGACACCGACGCTGACCCGCTCAACATGCTGCGTGATCAGCGTCTGCGCGAGTCACTGGTCAAAGCCATCAAGGGCCTACCGGAACGCGAGCAGTACATCATGAGCATGTACTACGAGCAGGACATGAACCTCAAAGAAATCGCCGCCGTACTGGATGTCACTGAGTCGCGCATCTGCCAGCTCCACAGCCAGTCCATTGCCCGCCTTCGGGCCAAGATGCGCGCACACTGAACTACCGCAAGTTCCCGGTGTGGCCCAGCGAGTAACGTCCGGGCTGTGGCCAAACGGCAAGCCCATGCGGTTCTTGGCCGACATTGACTTGGTCTACCTTCCCGCTTTTCGTATCGAATCGGTAGACAACATCGTCAAATCGCCCTGACAACCAGAGCCATTTGCCATCGTTGCTCACATTGCCCATGTCGGGACTGCCCCCTCCGGGCACCGGCCAGTAGAACAAAATTTTATTGCTTGCAAAGTCTATGACGGAAACACTACCTGGCCCCCTGCGTTTCCCGTGAATGTTGTGCGAGCCCCGGTTTGCAACGTACAGAAGTTTTCCATCGCGACTCGGATACAAGCCATGTGCGGCAACCCCGGTGGCGATGAATCCAATTTCCTTGAACGTTTCGCCATCGATAAGGTGAACCCCATCGGACATCATGTCAGCGACATAAAACACTTTTCCGTTGGGTGAAATACGAATGTCTTGTGGCATCCCTTTGGATGCCGTGCATATTTCCGTTTCCAATGGGTTGGGGGATACCACGTTGTCCTTAAAGCGCGTCTTGGGCAATGCAAGTTTCAAATACCCGAGCACCACTTTGTTGACCAGGTCGATCTTCGCAACGCTGCCTTCGAATTCACAGGTAAAAATGGCGTACTTCCCGTCCATGGAAAAGTCGCCGTGGTTGATGCCTCCGCACTTGGGTACGTCAATCGCATATTGCAGCTTGAGTGTTTTCGGGTCTCTGAAGTCCAACCGATGCTTCGCTTCGGCCACCACAATGGCCGACTGACCGTCCGGGCTGAAATACAGGTTGTAGGGATCGTCAACGGCTATCGCTTTTCCTGGCTTACCTGTGCGCGGATCGATGGGCGTCAAGCTCCCGTCATTCCCCCGCTCCGCATTGTTGGCAACCCACAGTGTCCGCAAATCCCACGATGGAACGATATGCTGAGGAGCCCGCCCGACCTTGAATTTGTCAATGACTTTGAGCGTTTGCGGGTCAATGACAGACACACTGTTGGATCGCAGATTGGGGACATAAACACGCTCTAGATCGTCTTTGACCTCCGGTTTAAATTGGCCCGTACCGGTTTCGCTGTAGAGATTGTCCACATCCCTGACAGGCGGCATCCCGGGGACTGTGCCGATGGTCACCATCGGGATCGTCGTCGCGCTGGTAGCGGCGATGCCATTCACCAGTGCAGGGACCGCCAAGAACAAAACCACGACCACGGGGAAAAATTGGGGTGTCAATTTCATTGCATATTCTCTTGTGACTGATTTTGAGGGTTACTGCGAGACGCGTTGTTTGATGGCCGCCTGAATCGCTTGAACTGTTTTTTCCACGATGATCTGAACGCCCATTTGCCCCAACTCCGCTGTGGACTTTCTAGGGTCGCCATAAACACCGTCCGCCGGGCTGGTTTTTGCACCTTCTGCCAGAAGGTCCATGCGCACCAGAGACCGGTCTATGGCCAACATCAATGACGTGTCCGACAAACCCGCATGCGTTCCGATCTCGGCATCGGAAAAACCTTTGCTTTTTAATACTTGAATGAACGGTGCCTGCGCGGCTTCGTAGTAAGCGGTCAGGCCATGTGCTCGGGACCTGGCATCCGCGGCCCATTCTTTGTTGACCTTCTCCGCTGCATGCAGCTCGTTTTTTTGGTACCCACCATGGTCACCTAGGAATACGACATCACGGAATCCGTGCTGCTTCAAGCTCTTGGCGGTGGACACCAAAATACTTTCGAATGTGGCCTCTGGAATAGAAATAGTTCCACTGAACCGCATATGCGCCATGGGTGGAGAAATGGAACCTTCAGGCACATACGCAACAACCGGAGCCACCACTGCATTGCCCAATTTTTGTGCAATTTGGCCAGCCAAGTATTTGACGCGAACGTTATGCTTGCCAATCGCCATATGGGGACCGTTTTGCTCGGTCCCACCGATGGGTATCAACACGGTGGTGAATCCGTTTGCGATTTTTTCGCGCAACTCGAAAGACGTCAGGTCTTCCATAAAAACTTTTCCAGCAACCGCACTGGCAGCGAACGCTACCAGTCCATGGGTCAATGCAAAGAACAGGAAGAGACAGCTGACCCATTCGGTCCAAGAAACATATCGTTTTTGCATACGCCGAATTGTGCACGCATGCGCGAGCCGTCTTGCTGCGCTATCAGCAACCGTTTTGACCAGGATCAAAGGCGACTTAAGCAGCCAATACTCTGAACACCCCACTCTGGCGCATGGCTGAGCCGTAAGGGCTGCCGCCTGTATAGGTAGCTTCAGGTCCGCTCGGCATGATCACCTTGAGGGACTGCTCCACCATAGCTGCCTGGCGGTGCATTTGGGTGCGCAGCACTCTCGTGCCTTCGGCCAGCGCTTGGAGCCGAGCGACCACGCTCGGCGGCACCTTGACCCGGGGGCCCAGGGTCTCGCGCAATTGCACAAAGTCGACCAGCATGCGCTGCAAAGCCGCGCTGGCAACGACGATTTGGTCAGGGTTTCCTTCCGCCACAAAAGCAGAAACCTCGTTGAACTGCTGCTCAACGAGGTCTAACGGGGTTCCCCAGGTCGGGTGTGTCATATCAGGGCCTTTTGCACAGAAAGCTGCGCACAGGCCCCACTCAACTCGTCGTGCGGTTGAGCATTTCCTGTGCGTTGGAAAGAAGTTTGTCGGCAATGGCTTCGGGGTTGACCACGTAGGTGCCATCCTGAATGGCCGATTTGACCGAAGCCACTTTGGCCATGTCGATATCGGAAGGCTGCGATGCCTCGGACTTTTCCAGTGCCCGCGCCAGCGTGGACACGGTGACCGCGACTCCTGCCGAGCGCGTGCTCTGGGCGGCTGTTGCGCTGGCAGACGCGGGCGCACCCTGCCCCGGTTTGGGCGTATTGGTGTTTTTGACGTTGGGTTCTAGGTGTGCCGGGATTTTCATCGTGTACTCCAAAACTACGATAAGCGCAGCCTCGTACGATTGTTATCGGTCCGAATCTACCGGACTTTAGCGATGTTTGCATCTTGCCCGGCATTTAAAGTTCAATTTTGACTGTACGGGCGTCCAGCACCATGCCAGATGTAACGCGCCCGTTGTCCAACCGCACACGGGCTGGCTGGCCGACCACGCCCGCCGTAAGCGCCTGCGCGTCGCTGGAAACCTGGAACCCTTGCCCCTGCGCCACTAAGCGAACTTGCGCCCCGGCCATAAACACCTGAGGGGCCCGAACCATGCCTTGGCGCAAGGTTTGGCCGGTATTCAGTTGTCGCGCCGCCACCTGGCCCAACCACGCACGGGTTTCTGCCAGCACGGCCTGCGACTCTTCCGCCCAATCCACTTCCGCTTGCACCACATCCGCAGCGCTAACAACACCACCGGGCATGACGGGTGTTTTAACCACCCAAGCCGGGCCGAAGGCTTTCACCGTGGCCGGCATCGAAACATTCCAGCGCGCCATGCCATCAACACAGCGCAGTGCCACACGGGTTTTGCCCCACAGGCGCGAGCCGGGGGGGGAATAAGGCTCCACATTGGCACAAGGTGCCAGCCTAAGCCGCCCGTCCAGCCCCCCCACCGACACCTCCAAGCGCAAACCGGACCCGGCTTGAAGTGCCGCAGACGCGGCCTGGCGCGCCCACTCCAGCGCGATGGCGGGGTAATCCACTTCTTGGGCTGCCGCACCGCCCGCCATCCCCAAAGCCATCGTCAGCATCGCAACAGCCAGCACCCCAGTAGGTACTAAGCTGATTTTTTGCACGGTATTGAAAGTAGTGACTGACATGGCATGGCTCCGGGCGCATTGACCCTGTGGGATGTCAAAACTATAGGCAAATGCAGCGTCGGCAAACCCCTCAATTGGCCGCCATTCGCCCCACTTTTCGGGGGCTAAAAAATTAAAGGTTTTCCCATAATCGTTTCACGTCGGATGGTTTGGACTGCGTCTGAGCCCTACGACCTACTTCACGAGGTGTTACATGCTGCCCAATTTGACCAATGCGCTGGACTTCCAGGCCAAAGCCCTGGTGATTCGTGCCGACCGCCAGCGGGTCATTGCCAGCAATATTGCCAACGCCGACACACCTGGCTATGCCGGGCGTGACATCAATTTCAAAGACGCCATGAACGCCGCTTTAGGTGGTAACGCACTCACCCTCGAACGCGCCGCCCCCACCGGCGGCACGCCCGCTGGCATGACCGACAGCCGCCACATTCCGCTGGAAAGCACCATGGGAACCATTGGCTCTGGCAACACACTGGCCTACACCGCACAGACCCAGCCCGCTATGGACGGCAACAGCGTAGACCTGGACCGTGAACGCGCCAATTTTGTCGACAACGCGGTGCGCTATGAAGCCACCCTTCGCTTTATTAACGGCAACTCAAGAACGATCTTGAGCGCTATTCAGGGGCAATAAACCATGTCCATGTTTTCCATCTTCAATGTGTCGGGCAGCGCCATCAGCGCCCAGGCACAAAGGCTCAATGTGGTGGCCAGCAATCTGGCCAATGCCGACGCCGTGGCCGGCCCCGACGGGCAGGGCTACAAGAGTCGCCAAGTGGTGTTCGAGACCGTGCCCATGGGTTCACAGGCCTCCGCCGGCGTCAAAGTCAGCGCCATCAAAGAGAGCAACGAGCCGCTCAAACGCACCCACAACCCCTCGCACCCTTCTGCCGATGCCGATGGCTATGTGACGCAATCCAACGTCAATCCGGTGGAGGAAATGGTGAACATGATTTCGGCCTCGCGCTCGTACCAAAACAACGTTGAGGTGATGAACACGGCCAAGACGCTGCTGCTCAAAACCCTGCAAATGGGCCAATAACCTTTAAGGACACACCACCATGGTCGCCGTAACCAACGCATCTACTGTCAACAGCGCCACCGGGCTTTCGACCGCCACCTCAGGCACCGGGCAGACCAGCGCGCAAGACCAGTCCGACCGGTTTCTCAAGTTGTTGGTGGCGCAGCTCAACAACCAGGACCCCATGAACCCCATGGACAACGCGCAGATGACCAGCCAGATGGCGCAGATCAACACGGTCTCGGGCATCACGCAGCTCAACGAGACCATGAAGTCCATGTCCACCCAGTTCACCGCCATGCAGGTATTGCAAGGCGCGTCCATGGTGGGTCGCGAAGTCTTGACTACCGGAAACAAGTTGACCATCAGCAACGGTGTCGGCAAAGGCAGCGTCGATCTGGCCGGGGCTGCCGACAACGTCACGGTGCAGGTCACCACCGCTTCGGGGCAAGCGCTGGGCAGTGTCAATTTGGGCGCTATGTCTGCAGGCCGTCACAACTTCGAATGGGATGCCAGCAGCTACAGCGGCACCGCCACCCCGGTGTTCAAAGTAACCGCCACCGCCAGCGGCAAGGCCGTTGAAAGCACCGCACTGACACGCAGCGCCATTGAATCCGTCAGCACCAGCGCAGGGGCACTCAGCCTGAGCCTCAAAGGCGGTGCCACGGTGGCCTACGACGCCATCAAAGCCATTCTTTAAAGACCCACAAGACCGAAGGACACACACCATGAGCTTTCAAACAGGACTCTCCGGACTCAACGCAGCCAGCCAAAGCCTGGACGTGATTGGCAACAACATTGCCAACGCCAACACCGTGGGCATGAAGCAGTCACGCGCCGAGTTTGCCGACATCGTGGCCTCGTCCCTCGGGTCAGGCGGCTCGGGCAGTGCGCCCGGCATTGGTGTGTCGGTGGCCACCATCTCGCAGCAGTTCACGCAAGGCAATATCAACATCACGGGCAACAGCCTGGATGTGGCGGTGAACGGCGGCGGCTTCTTCCAGGTGACCAAGACCAATGGTTCTACCGCCTACACGCGCGACGGCCAGTTCAAGCTCGACAAAGACGGCAATATGCTGACCAACACCGGTGCCTTTCTGATGGGCTACCCGACCGACACCACGGGCGCGGCCACCAGCACCACGCCCGGCAAACTGAGCCTGCCCACCGGCGCCCCGATCCCGGCCAACCCGACAACCAGCATGACGGCCGAATTGAACCTGGATGCACGCGCAAAAGACGCAACGCAATCGGTGGCCGCCGGCGTAACGCCGCCGCCCCGCTCCACTTACGGAACCTCTATCAGCGTCTTTGATTCACAAGGCGTGGCTTCTTCGGCAAATCTGTTTTTCGTCAAAACAGATGGCGTTCCCAATTCTTGGGATGTCTATGCCGGCATTGATACCGTGACCCCGGCGGTGACCTACCCCACCCTGGGAACCATCGTCTTTGACACCGCCGGCAAAGTGACTGCGCCATTGCTGGCGTCTGGCACGGTCGGTTTGACCTTGCCTGCGGGCTCGATCCCATCGAACAACCCCAACGAAACCACGCTGGACGCCAACGGCAACCCGGTCATACCCCAAGCCATTGCCGTCGATCTGAAGGGTGTTACGCAGTTTGGTGCCAGTTTCAGTGTGACCAACCTGTCACAAGATGGCTACACCGCGGGTGAGTTCACCAGCCTCAACATCGATGGCAAAGGCGTCATCAGCACCACCTACTCCAACGGACAAACGCTCAAGACGGGCGGCATGATTGCGCTGGCCGATTTCCGCAATCTGCAGGGTCTGGCACCCATCGGCAGCGGTGAATACCTGGAAACGTTCAAGTCAGGCCCCGTGGTGCTGGGCCAGCCTGGCATCGGCAAATACGGCGAGCTGCGCGCGGGTGCGGTGGAAGAGTCCAACGTCGACCTCACCTCCGAGTTGGTCAACATGATGACCGCCCAGCGCAACTACCAGGCCAATGCGCAGACCATCAAAACCCAGGACCAAATCATGTCGACCCTGGTGAACCTGCGCTAATCAGCGCTAACCAGCGCCATTGAGGACCCTACGCTATGGACCGCCTGATCTACACCGCCATGACGGGAGCCAACGCGGCTGCCAACCGCCAGGCCGTCCTGTCGAACAACCTGGCCAACGTCTCCACCAACGGCTTTCGGGCGCAGTTGGCGACCTACCGGGCGGTACCGCTGCTGGGCGAAGGTGCCACCACGCGGGTGTTTGCTATGGAAGCGACCGCAGGCTACTCCGACAAACCCGGCCCGGCCATGCGCACCGACCGCAGCCTGGATGCCATGACCACAGGCAACGGCTGGTTCGCCGTACAGGGGCTGGACGGCAACGAGGCCTACACCCGCAACGGCCACATGGAAGTGGCAGAAGACGGCACCCTCAAGACCGCAGGCGGACTGACCATGCTGTCCAGTGACGGCTCGCCCATCACGGTGCCCGCCGGGGCGCAACTGTCGATCGGCCTCGACGGGAATATTGGGGCCCAGGTGGGCAGTCAGCCCGCCAACACCATTGGCCGCCTGAAGATGGTGACACCCGACGCGGAGGACCCGCTCAAACGTGGTG
Organism: Pseudomonadota bacterium; assembly: GCA_041169205.1. Classification (GTDB taxonomy): domain Bacteria; phylum Pseudomonadota; class Gammaproteobacteria; order Burkholderiales; family Burkholderiaceae_C; genus Allorhodoferax. Next base: position 18,587 of record JBEEJM010000182.1, read on the forward strand.
AAGACGGCCTGTTTCGCACCCTGTCGGGCGACACCATCAACAACAACGACACGGCGCGCCTGCAAGTGGGCGTGCTGGAGGGCTCCAACGTGAACGCGGTGGAGACCATGGTCGGCATGATCCAGACCGCACGCCAGTTTGAAGTGCAAATGCGGCTAATGCAGACCGCCGAATCCAACGACCGCTCCGCCGGTCAACTGCTCGGCTTACAAGGCTAAGGCCTGAAAGACACCCACCATGATCAACTCTCTCTGGATCTCCAAAACTGGCATGGAAGCCCAGCAAATGCAGCTGGACGTGATTTCCAACAATCTGGCCAACGTGTCCACCAACGGCTTCAAAAAAGCCCACGCGGTGTTCGAAGACCTGATGTACCAAAACCTGCGCCAGGTCGGCTCCAACGCCACCGAGCAATCCACCCTGCCCACAGGCTTGCAGGTGGGCCTGGGTGTGCGCACCGTGGCCACCAGCCGGTCTTTCTCGCAAGGCAGCCTGCAGCAGTCCAACAACAACCTCGATGTGGCCGTTCAAGGCAACGGCTTCTTCCAGGTCACCATGCCCGACGGCACCACGGGATTCACCCGCGACGGTGCGTTTCAGCTCGACAGCCAGGGCCGCATGGTCAACTCGTCAGGCCTTTTGGTGCAGGGCGGCATCACGGTGCCCGCCAACGCGACCAATCTGTCGGTGGCCCAGGACGGCACGGTCTCAGCCACGATTCCGGGCACCACCACGCCCCAGGGCATTGGCACCATCACCATGGCCAGCTTTATCAACCCGGCCGGTCTGGAACCCAAAGGGCAAAACATTTACCAGGAAACCATTGCTTCCGGCCAGCCCAACGCGGGCACGCCCGGCACCAATGGCCTGGGCACGTTGATGCAGGGGTTTGTGGAAACGTCCAACGTGAACGTGGTGCAGGAGCTGGTCTCGATGATCCAGACCCAGCGCGCCTACGAGATGAACTCCAAGGCGATTCAGACCTCGGACCAGATGCTGCAAAAATTAGGACAGCTCTAAGGATTGCTATGAAAAATGTAGCTGGTTACGCATATTCCACGGGGGCTAGAGGCCGATTTGGCTGTATTTTTGCGGCTGTGGTGCTGCTGTGCGGTTGCCAGGCAGTGCCGCAAAAAATATCGGTCGATTTCGCTGAACCCACCGTGGCGGCCGTCGCGCCCGCTGTGGTGCCAGCGGGCCCGGCCAATGGCAGCATTTACCAAAAGGTCAGCTACCGCCCGACCTTTGAAGACAGCCGCGCACGCCATGTGGGCGACATCGTCACCATCCAGATCATTGAGAGCCTGGCGGCCAGCCAGGTGTCCAAGTCCACCGTCAACCGCAACACCTCGATGGACACCGCCATCACCCCGCCGCTGCCGGGTCTGATCGGCGTGGACCTGAAAAACCTGGAGATGGCGGCCAAGACCAATAACGACTTCTCCGGCAAAGGCGGCACCGAGGCGGCCAACACCTTCACCGGCTCCATCACCGCCACGGTGATTGAGGTGCTGCCCAATGGCAACCTGGTGGTCGCGGGCGAAAAGCAGATTGGCGTGAACCAGAACGTCGATGTCATGCGCTTCTCCGGCACCGTCAACCCCAAGCTGCTGCAACCCAACAACGTGATTGCATCGACCCAAGTAGCCAATGTGCGGGTGGAGTCGCGGGGCCGGGGTCCACAGGGTGAAGCGCAAACAGTTGGCTGGTTATCCCGGTTCTTTTTGAACTTTCACCCCTTCTAAAGTTGTCCAGAATAGTGCCGAGGGGTAGAGGATTCCGTCGAATCCCCCCACTGACCGACTCTGCACATGACCACTCAGACCCATCCATCGACACGCACAGGACTGCTTTGGCTGTGCCTTGCGTTCGCACTGGGTCTGGGCACCCTGGCAAGTCCGGTTTTTGCCGCCCGCATCAAGGAAGTCGCCTCGATTGAAGGCGTGCGCAGCAACCAGTTGACCGGCTTTGGTCTGGTGGTCGGCCTGGACGGCACCGGTGACCAGACCACACAGATGCCCTACACCACGCAGGGCCTGAGCAACTACCTGCGCCAACTCGGCCTCACCCTGCCACCCGCCCAACTGGCCCAGTTGCAAATGAAAAACGTGGCCGCCGTGTTGGTCACCACCGAATTACCCGCCTTTGCCCGTCCCGGACAAAAACTCGACATTAACGTTTCGTCGCTGGGCAATGCCAAGTCACTCAAGGGCGGCACCCTGATCGGCACGCCGCTCAAGGGCGCTGATGGCGAGGTCTATGCCTTTGCCCAAGGCAACATGATTGTGGCGGGCGCAGGTGCTTCGGCCGGTGGCAGCAAGGTCACCGTCAACCACCTGAGCGTAGGTCGCATCCCCGAGGGTGCCCAGGTGGAACGCTCGGTGCCCACCGCGCTGCAAGAAGGCACGACCGTGAGCCTGAGCCTGAACGCCTCGGATTTTCAAACCGCACGCAAAGTGGCTAAAGCTGTGAACAACAAGTTTGGCGAGGGCACGGCCCATGCGCTGGATGGCCGCACGGTGCAGGTAACGGCACCCACCGACCCCAATGCCCGGGTGAACTTTTTGGCCGAGATGGAAGAGCTGAATGTCGAGTCGTCCATTGCGGCAGCGCGGGTCATCATCAACTCGCGCACCGGCTCCATCGTGCTCAACCAGGCTGTGACACTGGGGCCCTGCGCCATTGCGCACGGCAACCTGTCCATCAGCATTTCTTCCACTCCCGTTATCAGCCAGCCCAACCCGCTGTCGGGTGGCCAGACTGTGGTGGCCGAGAAAGCCACCATCGATATCAAGGCGGAGCCCGGCAAGCTATTGATGTTGCCTGCCGCCACCCAACTGGCCGACGTGGTGAAGGCCCTGAACGCCCTGGGCGCTACCCCGCAAGACTTGCTGGCCATTTTGCAGGCCATCAAATCTGCAGGCGCACTCAACGCCGAACTGGAGGTGATCTAACTATGGCCTATACCTCGCCCTACGGTCCGTCGTCGCTCTCCGGTGGCCTGGCCGCCGATGCGCAGTCGCTGGGCAACCTGAAGGCGGCGGCAGGCGCCAGCAGCCCCGAGTCCATCAAGGAAACCGCCAAACAATTTGAATCGCTGTTTATGGGCGAACTATTGAAAAGTATGCGCGCCGCCACCATGAAGTCCGGCATGTTGGACAACCCCGGCAGCGACCTGGGTACCGACATGCTGGACCAGCAGTTTGCGGTGCAGATGTCGGGCCAACCCGGCGGCCTGGGCGAGATGATCGAGCTGCAACTCACGCGCCAGATGGCTGCCATGCATGGCACATCCGACCCCGCATTGGGCGCATCGTCATCCCCTAGCCCGATCGCTAGCGCTAGCGCCAGCCCCACCACCAGTACACCCGTCAGCAAAGCAAGCGTCACGCCTGCTGCACCGTCGACGTCCACAGCAACCCCTGCACACCATGTGGTCAAAACCCCGCGCGCGCCCACCGCGAGCCAAGTGGATTTTGTCAACAAGCATTCCGACGCCGCCAGCAAGATCGAAAAAGCCAGCGGCATCCCCGCCAGCTACATGCTGGGCCAGGCCGGGCACGAAACCGGTTGGGGCAAGTTCGAGATCAAGCAAAAGGGCGGTGCGCCCTCGTTCAACCTGTTTGGCATCAAGGCCGGTGCGGGTTGGACGGGCAAGGTGGCCGAAGTCACGACCACCGAATACGTCAACGGCGTGGCCGAGAAAAAGATCGCCAAATTCAAGGCCTACGACTCTTACGAAGACGCGTTCAAAGACTACGCCCACATGATTTCGGACAGCCCGCGCTACGCCAAGGTCAAGCTGCAAACCGGTTCGGCCCACGCGTTTGCCAGCGGCTTGCAAAAAGCCGGCTACGCCACCGACCCCGAGTACGCCGCCAAGCTCAGCCGCGCCATCAACACCACGCTGCAACTGCGCCGCGTGCAGGTCTGAGAGGCGACTAGGCCATGGGCATTCTCAACATCGGCGCGCAGGCGCTTCAAGCCAATCTGGTGGCGCTGCAGACCGCAGGCAATAACATTGCCAATGTCAACAGCCCCGGCTATTCGCGGCAAAAAGTTATTCTGGAAACGGTGCCCGGCCAGTTCACTGGCGGGGGCTACATTGGTAAGGGCGTCGCAGTCCAGACTATTCAGCGCAACTACGACGCGTTCTTAACCCGCCAAGCCACACTGGCCTCCGCCGCGCAGTCTGCCGACGTCACCCGCTCCGACTACCTGACCCAACTGAGCAACATCTTTCAAGGCGGTGCCAGCGGCCTGGGTGCCAGCGTCAACGACATGCTCAACGCATTCTCGGACGTGGCCAGCGCTCCGACCGATTTAACCGCACGCACCGTGGTGCTGACGCGGGTGGACGAAACGGCTAGGCGCATGCGGGCCGCATCACAAAGTCTGGATGATCTGCAAAACGGTATCTCGCAAGCCCTGGGCGAAAAAGTCAACAACATCAACACGCTGGCGCAAAACATTGCCGACGTGAACAAGCAGATTGCTGCGGCGCAGGGCAGTGGTCAGCCACCCAACGACCTGCTCGACAAGCGTGACCAGCTGATTCGTGACCTGAACAAGTACGTGCAAACCACCTCCATTCCCGCAGACGATGGCACCGTGGGTGTATTCATTGGCGGTAGCCAGGCCCTTGTGCTCGGCACCGAGGTGGCGCAGGTGTCGCTGGTACCGGACGAGTTTGGTGACCCCCTCAAGAACAAGCTGTCGATCACCCGCAACGGTGTTTCAACCACGCTAGATGAAAACACCTTGGGCGGTGGCGAGGTCTCCGGCTTACTGCGCTTCCAGAATAATGACCTGATCGAAGGGCGCAATCTGTTAGGCCGCCTGACCATGGCCGTCACCACCGCTATGAATGACCAACACAAGCTGGGCTTGGATCTGGACGGCAATGTGGGCGGCAATCTATTCACGCCGGCAAGCTTTGGCATCGGAAATATCCTCCAGGCAGTAGGCCAGACCTCGGGCTCCAGCCCCAGCATGGCCATCAGCGATGTCACCCAATTTGTCGCGTCAGACTACGAGATGAACTTTACCGGTGCAACCGCAGGCACCATCAAGCGCACCAGTGACGGCAAAGTAACCAATTTTGATTTTTCCACGACCAACCCCGTGGTACTAGACGGGCTGGCCATCTCCGAAGGCAATGTGGGTGGTGCCGCAGCCGGGGACAAATTTTTGTTCAAGCCCTTTGCCACCTCTGCCAGCAACGTTGCCCGTGAGTTTTCTACCCCGCGTGCGCTGGCAGTGAGCAACCCCATTGCAGCCACCCTAACCCCTACCAACAGCGGTTCACTGGCGCTGGCTAGTCTGACTGCCAAGACCGTGGCCACCACGGCCGCAGCCCCCATTGACAACTACCGTATTGCCTTCACGGTGACCGCGGGGGTGACCACCTACGACATTGTGGACACCACCACGTCAACCACCGTGGCCGCCGGACAGCCCTACGTTTCAGGGCAGCCCATCGCCTATACCCCAGCCGGCCTGCCGGGCTTTTCCATGACGCTGACCGGCACGCCCTCCGACACCGACTCCATCACCATCGGCCAGAACGCCTATGCCGCCCTCAATGGTGGCAATGCGTCCTCCATGATGGACTTGCGCGACGTTGCCATGTTTGACGGTGCCGCACTGACTGACGGCTACGCTGGACTGATATCGCAAATCGGCATTCGCACCCAGAGCGCAGCCTACTCGGCTGACGTGTCCACCAATATTGCTATCAACGCTGAAAAGAACCGCGCCGGCGTGGCCGGAGTCAATCTCGACGAAGAGGCTGCCAAGTTGCTGCAATACCAGCAGGCCTACCAGGCGTCGGCCAAGATGATTCAGGTGGCGCAGAGCATTTTTGATACCCTGATACAGACCATGCGCTGATAGCGACACAGCACACCAAGAGAGCACTTATGTCCGTCACCACTTTTTCTCGCCTAGGCTCAGCCAATGCGTACGACAACGCGCTGCGCAATCTGCAAACCCGTCAGACCTCGCTGGCCAATCTGCAAGAAAATCTGACCTCGGGCAAAAAAATCACCAGCCCCAGCGACGACCCTACCGGCGCAGCCCAGGCCGAACGTGCCATGAATCGCATTGCCCGCATCGCCACCGACCAACGCGCTCTGGAGTCGCAACGCAACGCCATCACTGCGGCAGAAGGCACGCTGGGCGACATCACCGATGCACTGCAAAACTTTCGCGAACTGGTGGTGAGCGCGGGCAACGGAACGCACACCCCGGCAGAACGCACCACCATTGCCGGTCAACTCAGCGGCATCAAGGACCAGATCCTGGCACTGGCTAACGCCAAGGACAGCAACGGTCTTCCCCTGTTTGCGGCACTGGGCAGTGCATTGCAGCCGTTTGTGGGCCCGCAATCGGTGGCACCGGATTACACCTTTCAGGGGCTGCCTGGCCAGGCAGCGAGCGGCAACTATGCGATTCCGTTCACACTGGATGGAGAGAGCGCCTTCATGAACACGCCTTCGCGCGACGGTGTATTCAACATCACCGTGGGCAACACGGCAACCGGCATCATTCCCAACGACCGCAGCCTGGTAACCGACAACATGGCTATCACCAACAACGCCACGGTTACCAGCACGGCGGCCCTAGCGCAAGCCACGCCGGGCGCACCCGACTACCCTACCTACACGGTGTCGTTTACGGCGCTGGACTCCACCACGGTGCCAGGCACCACAACGGTCACTTACGACATCACAGAAACACCACTGGTCAGTGGTGGCGCCAACCCGATCGTGGCCAGTGCCGCGGCTTCGTACAAGACCGGAGACACCGCAAAAATTGCCATCACCGGAGTTCCGGGTATGTCGTTCAACATCACCGGCACCCCCCCCATTACCGACAAAAATGCCGGCACGACCGTGGTCGGCAGCCCTGCGGTGGGCGACACCATCACCATCACGCCCAAACGCAGTGTGTTCAGCGTGCTCGATACCGCCATCAGCGACATTGGCTCAGCGGCCAACAAGAATGCCGCGGCCCAAGCCGTGTCGCAAGCTTTGAAGAATATCGACATCAGCATGGCACGCGTCTCCGCCATTCGTGGTCAGGCAGGCGACTTGCTGGGCCGCGCGGACCGCATCACCGCGACCAACGACAAACGTAACATCGAGCAAGAGGGCAACCGTTCACGCGCGGAAGACCTGGACATGATCAAGGGCGTGTCGGACTTTCAGAACCAACAAACCGGCTACCAAGCGGCACTGCAGTCCTACGCACAGGTGCAGAAGCTGTCGCTGTTTAACTTTATCAACTAGACCACGCTAACGAATTCGCAGAATGTGATCCAGCGAAAGCCGCCCCCCGCCACGTCCCACAAGATAAAGCAACAGACCAGCCCATGACAGATGTGTGGGCCAGGCATCGGGATACACAAAGACTTGAATCACGAGCGTCATCCCGAGCAGCGAGAGCGCTGCCATTCGGGTGAACAGCCCCAACACCAACAAGACCGGGAACAGATGCTCAGCCCACGCCGCAGCGTTTGCAGCCATTTCGGGCGGGATTAACGGCAGCTTGAACTCATCACGAAACAGGGTGTAGGCGCTTTCGTTGACGGTGAGCCAGCCGTCAACTTTGGTGCGCCCGGACAGGAAAAAAATGGCACCAATCGCCACTCGGTCAACGAGTGACAGCACATCGTGCGTCACCAAGTGGGTAAGCCGTTCTGCCAGGGCGTTCCATATGCCGCGCACGCTATTTATTGGGATCATCTTGGTTCCTTGTTTGCGGCTAGTTGCTCGCGTTTCGTTGTGTGCTGAAGGCCCCTGCCTCCAGAAGCAGCGCCATGAGTTGCGCTAAATCGGTGTGCGCGTCATGCGCCAGCGCCGCCTCGGCGGCCAATGCCAGTGATTCCCCAGCAAGACAGGTATCCAAAAATGCAACTCCTGCGGCATCGAGCGAGGTCCATTGCACTTGGCCAGCAGGCCGGGTGATCAAGGCACCTTCACCGTGCCAACTCCAATCAGCTTCTTCGCCCATGTCTTGTTCTTCGCGATTTCTCCGCCACAGCGTGTAGATCGGTTGTTCATCAAACCAAGCCCAGCGTGCCGCTGGATGCGGGGTGAGGACAAGCGCGCCCAGTTGCTCAGGGGGAAAGCCGACAAGTGCGGATGGCGCTAACGTGTCCGCGTCGCTGGCCGCGTGCGCCTCGGTCCAGAACCGGTCAAGCTGCGCAACACCCTCCAAATAAGGCAACTCCGCAGCAGGAGGAAAGTCCCGCAGAAAACCAGGAAAGCTCTCTCCATACCGAAGCAGGCGTGCGTCGTTGGGCGGCTGTGCACGAACGTGCAACGCGGCCGCGGCGCGGAACCATTCCTCGCCCACCAGCTTGAGTACCGCCGGGAAGTTGGCTTGCAGCGCGTCAACACACCCTTTCATCACGGTGTTGCGGTACACCGAAAAACCTGGCTGGAGCGTTAGCGCTCGAAGGCTGGACGGACTGGTGTCGTGTGCTGCCAACAAGGCCGCAACAAAGTCATCTTGAAATCGCGCAAGCGTGGCGTTCATACACAGGCCAGTTCGGGTTGGCAGAGCAAGGCATGCGCCTTGCGGCGCTCCGTCAGCAGGTCGGAGAACGCGGGGATTTGGTCGTCGCGTTCAATCAACGTGGGGCGCGACCCGCTGCGTGCAATCAGTCGCTCATACAGTCGCCAGACCTCAGGTGCAATCGGCGCATCGTGTGAATCGATCAGTAAGCTCTGGCCCAGCTGGGGATCGGGGGTATGACCCGCAAGGTGAATTTCCATTACTGCATCGACTGGAAATGCATCGATATAGGCGTCTGCTGCGTAGCCCAAATTATTGGCGCTGACGAACACGTTGTTCACATCCAGCAAGAGGCCACACCCGGTGCGGTGTGTCAGTTCCTTCAAGAAATCAATCTCATCCCAGTCATGGCCCTCGATGCGTAGGTAGTGAGAGGGGTTTTCAATCGCAATGCGCCGCCCCAGTGCATCCTGCATGCACGCAATATTGCTGGCGATACGCATGAGCGCAGCCTGTGTTCGCGGAAATGGCAACAAATCTGGCAAGTACATTCCGCGCCACGCAGACCATGCCAGATGCTCTGAAACCAGCATCGGTTCTATCTGCTTGGCTAATGCGGCCAGCCGTGCCAAATGGGTTTTGTCCGGTGCGGCGTCCGCTGCAAGCGACAGCGAAACGCCATGCAACGATACCGGGTGGCAAGCCCGGATGCATTCCAGCAATGCGCGGCGAGGGCCACCATCCACCAGGTAATTTTCCGGGTGCACTTCGAACCACATCCCGGCGTCCGTATTGGCCAATGCAGCATCGAAATGTTGTGGCTTCAGCCCCAGACCGGCAGTGATATTGAGATTACCCATGGTGGTGCCCTTGCTGATTTCCTGGAGTTACATGGCCTTCAACGTGCCCATGCCTTTGGGTGTCTTCATGGTGGTGCAGGTGCCAGCGGGTACAAATTTCCAGGAATTAGCCTGGTAGTCCATCTTGGAGGTGCCTGCACAGGTGGTGCCAGGGCCTGCGGCGCAATCGTTCTTGCCCGCCATGGCAACGCCAAAGCACTTTTCCATGGCCGGCTTGCCATCCATGGGTTTTTCTTGCGCCATGGCGGCTCCGCAAGACAACGCAGCGAGGGCGAGGGTGGTGGCTGTGAGAGTACGTGTGATCATGAAAATAGCTCCTGTGAGGTACATGGGTGGGTTAATACAGACTGCACAGGTCTTGAAACAAGTGTCCGTTACAGTCTGAACATGAGTTCGGTGCAATGCGCCTGCGGGTTACAGTGCTCCGCAATATTTTTCAAAAATATTTTTTACACCTTCTGCAACCCAACCCCGCGATGGAACGAACTCACGAAAGAGATGCCCGGTTCGCCGAGAACGAAAGTCGGCTGCGAGAGCTGCTATTGGTCGGACTCGGTGGGGATGCAACGGCGTACCACGGCTTTCTGAAAGCCTTAAGCGCGCACTTGCGTGCCTATTTCAGAAAGCGACTTTTCCAACGACCCGATGAAGTAGAGGACCTCGTGCAAGAAACACTGCTTGCGGTGCACAACCAGCGCCATACCTACCGCAGTGACCAACCGCTCACGGCATGGGTGCACGCGATTGCGCGCTACAAACTGGTAGACATGTTGCGTGCCCGTGCATCGCGCGAAGCGCTGACCGATCCACTCGATGACGAGCTGGAAGTGTTTGCCAAGTCCGACACGGATGCCGCCGACGCGCAGCGTGACCTGGGCAAGTTGCTGGACACGCTGCCAGACAAACAACGCTTGCCGATCGTGCATGTCAAAGTGGAGGGTTTGTCGGTGGTCGAGGCGGCGCGGCTCACGGGAATGTCAGAGTCGGCCATCAAAATTGGCGTGCATCGCGGCATGAAAGCGCTGGCCGCCAGAATCAGGGAAACTGCATGAAAACAGATGAACTTATTTCGATGTTGGCCACCAGCGCGGAGCCGGTGCCAGCGCATGCAGTGGGCCGCCGTTTCGCCATTGCGTTGGGCGTGGGATTTCCGAGCGCATTCCTGCTGATGCTGGTGACCCTAGGCTTGCGACCGGACCTGGCGCAGGCCGCGACTGAATCTATGTTCTGGATGAAACTGGCCTTCGCCGCGTGCTTGGCGCTGGCGGGATGGGTGACCACTGAGCGCTTGTCTCGACCTGGAATGCACGTGGGATTTGCCTGGGCGGCGATAGCAACTCCTGTGCTGGCGCTTTGGCTAGCCGCCGCCATTGCACTGCTCAGGGCTGCGCCAGAACAACGTCTGGGCCTGCTTCTGGGCGACACATGGAGGTCTTGCCCCTTCAATATTGCCATGGTCTCGCTGCCGCTGTTCATCGCGACGTTTTGGTGCATGAAGGCGCTCGCTCCCACGCGGTTGGCGCTGGCGGGCGCAAGTTCCGGCTTGCTGGCAGGGGCACTGAGCGCACTGGTTTACGCGTTGCACTGCCCGGAATCGGCGGCACCGTTTCTAGGTGTTTGGTATGTGCTGGGAATCGCGATCCCGACGCTAGCAGGTGCCCTCTTGGGACCACGCATTTTGCGCTGGTAGTCGCCTGCGTTTCAATCAGCGTACAGGGCTCGACTCCGCCCGTAGCCGCACCAAGGTGTCCCAAAACTGCGCATCTTGCGTGGTCGCAAAATTGATGCGCATCAGGCTGCTGGGCGCGCGGTCGGCGTGAAACAGGGCACCCGGTGCCAGCAGATAGCCTTCATCGAGCATGCGCTGGCTTAAAGCGTCGGTGTCCACCCCGGTGTCTACCCAACCAAACAGGCCGACCGGCTCGGAGGCAAACTTGCAGCCAGCGTTTAGCGCAAGTTTGACGCTGCGTGCCCGCGCGCCGTCCAGGCGAGTGCGAATGCGCTCAGTGTGGCGGCGAAACTGGCCTTGCTCCAGGCACCAGGCCAAGGCTTTTTCCAGCAAGGCGGGGGTGGTCAAGGTAGACAGCAGCTTGGTGTCGAGCAGGCGCTCGGCCAGTGCGTGCGGCGCGGCCAGGTAGCCCACACGCCAGTTGGGTGCCAATATCTTGGCAAAGCCGCCCACATAAATGGTGCGTTGCAGCCCGTCGAGC
>JBEEJM010000183.1:0-3269 GCA_041169205.1 Pseudomonadota bacterium
GATTGCACGCCCTGCGCAATGCGCTTTTCCTGGTTGACATTGCGCTGTACATCGGCCTGCATGCGCTCGGACGACGCTGAGGTTGGATTGCCCTTCACGTCGTTGGTTTTGGCGGCATGAATGTCGTGGCTAGCGCGGTTTTGTGCATGTTCTAACTGGGCACGCTCGCGGGGTGTCAGTTTGCCGTCCTTCAAGTCTTTGGCCTGCAGACGATCAATTTGGCTTTGCTCGCGCTCCAGGCGCCCAGCCTCGCGGGTGTTGAGGCTGCCATCTTTCAGCCCATTCTCAATGCGTGTTTGCTGGTTAACGTCACGCTGCACCGTGTCGGCCGTGGTCGTCTGGGCAAAGGCACACGAGGTGCCGAGTGCGAGGAGCATGGAGGCTAGCAGGATGCGGTGTTTCATGGGGGTCTCTTTCGTGTGTTGCAAGCCGGACTGGCTTCGGTGTTCAACGTGTGCTTCGTTATTTTGGTCGACAGCGCAAATGTTACGGCGCGTAAAGCAGACGACTCGCTAGCCCATTGCGTGCGCTCTTTACACAGGTTTACACGCGCTCGGTAAACGCTGGAACGCTGGCCGCAGTTATAGGTGCATGGCAACATCGCCATGCCCTGAAGAACTGAAATGCTCAAACAAACGCTTATCGCTACCGCTCTGGTTATCTCCACCTTTGGTGCATTTGCCCAAGCACCAGCGACGGCTGTGACGCCCGCCACTGTTGCCGCACCCGCTGCGACTGCCGTAGCGGTCAAGCCAGCGGACGCCGCAAAGGCAAAGCAAGAGGCAGCCAAGGCCAAGCGTGAAGAAATGAAGGCCAAGCACGCTGCGGCGAAAGCCAAACACTTGAAAGCCAAAGACGCCAAGCTCGTCAAACCTGACGTGCCCGCCAAGCAATAATTGCGCAGCCGCTGCCCAAATGCAGCAAAAAAAAGCCACTGTGTTCCAGTGGCTTTTTTGCGTTTGGGGCTGGGCCTAATCCGTGTTCAAGGCAAAGCTGTGGGCGCTGGCACGGGGCCACGTATGTTGATAAATCAGAGGCAGGGGACTCAGATCGCTCTTTAACAGCGCGCCGCTGCTGAGCTGCGTGAGAATTAACTGGGCCAGAGATTTAACTTTGTGATCGGTGCCTCGCCGCACGATGTGGTGGGCCGTGATCTCTTGCGGGTGGTTCAGGCCCGCAGCCTGAATCAGCTCTTGCAATGCATGCAGCGTTTGCTGGTGAAAGTTGTACACGCGCTCCGCCTTGTCGGGCACCACCAACGATTGCTGGCGCAGCGGGTCCTGCGTGGTTACCCCCGTAGGGCAGGAACCGGTGTGGCAGTGTTGTGCCTGAATACAGCCCAACGCAAACATGAAGCCGCGTGCGCTGTTGCACCAGTCGGCACCAATGGCCATCAGGCGAGCGATGTCAAAGGCGCTCACCACCTTGCCAGCGCAGCCGACCTTGATTTGGTCGCGCAGATTCACGCCGCGCAAGGTGTTGTGTACCAGCAAGAGACCTTCTTGCAAGGGCGAGCCTACGTGGTCGGTAAATTCGACGGGTGCCGCGCCGGTGCCGCCTTCGGCCCCGTCCACCACGATGAAGTCGGGGGTAATGCCAGTTTCCAGCATGGCCTTGACCATCGAGAACCACTCCCAAGGATGGCCAATGCACAGCTTGAAGCCCGTGGGCTTGCCGCCTGACAGTGTGCGCAGTTTTTCAATGAATTGCATCATCTCCACGGGAGTGCTGAACGCGCTGTGCGACGCGGGCGATATGCAATCCACCCCCACCGGTACACCGCGTGCTGCGGCAATCTCGGCCGTCACTTTGGCACCAGGTAACATGCCACCGTGGCCGGGTTTGGCACCCTGGCTCAGCTTGAGTTCAATCATCTTGACCTGCGGTTCCCGTGCGTTGGCCGTGAATTTTTCTGGACTAAAAGTACCATCGTCGTTGCGGCAGCCAAAGTAGCCGGAGGCCACTTCCCACACCAGGTCTCCGCCGTGCACACGGTGGTGTTGCGAGATGGAGCCTTCGCCCGTGTCGTGGGCAAACCCGCCACGTTTGGCGCCGGAGTTGAGCGCCAGAATGGCATTGGCGCTCAGTGCCCCGAAGCTCATAGCCGAGATGTTGAACACACTCATGGCATAGGGCTGCGCGCGGTCTGCGCCGACCATGACACGGAAGTCGTGGGTTCCAATGTGGGTGGGTGCCACCGAATGGTTCATCCATTCATAGCCTTCGGCATGCACATCGAGCTGGGTGCCAAATGGCTGCTTGTCCGGCTCGCCCTTGGCGCGCTGGTACACCAGCGAACGCTGTGCGCGAGAAAAAGGCGCAGCCTCTTTGTCACTCTCGATGAAGTACTGCCGAATCTCCGGCCGCACAAATTCGAGCATGTAGCGGATGTGGCCAATGATGGGGTAGTTGCGCAAAATGGAGCGCTTGTCCTGTCGCAAGTCGTAGACCCCGACGCTGACCAGAACCCCAAACAGCACCAAAGTACCGAATCCTGTGCCAAAAGCCAAGAGGCTGAAAAGGCTCAGCAGCAGCCCAAAACAGCTGAGGCCAAAGGCCGTGTAGCGAACGGGAAAGAGGGTGTTCAGGTAATGCAGCATGTTTGTAGGCTTCCTTCGGGGTGACAATACCAACTACCGATCATTTTGCACTGTCTATGCCCCAAAATCTCACCCCCGATGCCGTAACCGGCCCCTTGAGCCCTGAAGAGTTCGATGAAATCGACGCCATTCTCGACGACCTGCGTTCCCGCTTCGAGGAAACACCGCAGTGGGAGTTTTGTGAAGGCTTTATGGCGGCGCTGGTCTGCGGGCGCAGGCCCATCGCGCCAACCGAGTACCTGCCGGTGCTGTTGGATACGGGCGACGGCGAAGCCGGTGGGCAAGGCGCATTTGCCGACGCTGCGCAGGCGGCACGCTTCATGGAATTGTGGCTCCGGCGCTGGAACGAAGTGGCCTTGGGCTTGGCCGCCGAAGTCGACACCTTGGATGACGAGCGCGCCTACCACCCGGAGGTCATGGATATTCGTGGCGCGATAGCGGCTTTGCCCGAGGCGGAGCGTGCCGCTATGGCGGGTGAAGCCCTGCCTTCCTTTGCCCAAGTTTGGGCGGTGGGCTTTATGTATGCCGTGGAAAGCTGGCCCGAAGAGTGGGTCGCCCCGCGCGACAAGGAGGCACAAAAGTGGTTGAACGGCGCGCTGGACGCCATGGTGACCCTGACGGAAGACGACACCGACGAACCGACGCTGTCGATTTTTGAAGAAAATGGCC
>JBEEJM010000184.1:0-17757 GCA_041169205.1 Pseudomonadota bacterium
GGGTGCATGGCGAGGCACGACCGCGCAAACTGGCCGAGGGCCAGTGGGTCTGGAACGGGTATTTTGCCGATATCAGCGCGGCCAAGCTGGCGCAGGAGGAGTTGCAAAAAGCCAAGGAAGAGGCCGAAGCTGCCAGTCATGCCAAATCAGATTTTCTGGCCAACATGAGCCACGAAATCCGCACCCCCATGAACGGCGTTATCGGCATGACCGATCTGCTGATGGACACCCCGCTGGATGCCGAGCAAAGCGAATATGTGGGCATCGTGAAGTCGTCCGCCGACGCGCTGCTGCGGGTGATCAACGACATCCTGGATTTTTCCAAAATTGAAGCGGGCAAGCTGCTCATCGAGCATATCCCCTTTCATTTGGGGCGCACAGTCGATGAAACGCTCAAGACCTTGGCCATGCGCGCCAGCGACAAAGGGCTGGAGCTGGTGTGCGACATCTCGCCAGAGGTGCCCATGGCCCTGATTGGCGACCCCGGCCGTTTGCGCCAGGTGTTGGTCAATTTGATTGGCAATGCTTTGAAGTTCACCGCCCAAGGTGAAGTGGTGTTGCAGGTCTCGCAAGAGGCGGGTGCCGGGGGAGACTGCCTGCTGCATCTGGCCGTCAGCGATACTGGCATTGGCATCGCCGCCGACAAATTGGGGTCGATATTTGAAGCGTTTTCGCAAGAAGACAGCTCCATCACCCGCAAATATGGCGGCACCGGACTGGGCCTGACGATTTGCGCGCGTCTGGTCGAGGCCATGGGGGGCCGTGTCTGGGTAGAGAGCGTGTTGGGCACGGGCAGCGTGTTCCATTTCACGGTGCGTCTGCAGCGCGACTTGGCCGCAGCCAGTGTGGCACCGCAAACCATTGTGCTGACGGGTTTGCACATGCTGGTGGTGGACGACAACACGGTGAACCGGCGCGTACTCACCCGCAGCCTGCAGGCCGCCGGTGTGGTGGTCGATGGGGCAGACTCGGGGCAGCAGGCGCTGGACTGGCTGGTGGCGCGCAGCACCTCAGGAGCGCCTTGCGACCTGGTGTTGCTGGACGCCCAAATGCCGGGAATGGATGGCTTTGAAGTGGCGCGGCGCATTGCCGAGCTACCGAAATACGCGCAGCTGCCCTTGGTCATGCTCTCGTCTGCGGGGTTGAAAGGGGATGCCCAGCGCTCCAAAGACGCGGGGGTGGCGGGCTATGCGTCCAAGCCAATTTCTCGTGACGAGCTGCTGGATGTTTTGGCACGCGTACTGCATCTGGCACCCAGCGACACACAGGCCTTGGTGACACGCCATGGCCTGTCAGATGCGGCCGCCGTGCTGAATGTGCTGCTGGTAGAAGACCACGTCATCAACCAGAAGCTGGCCGTGACCCTGCTGGAGCGTTGGGGCCATCGGGTCACGGTGGCGGGCGACGGCCAGTTGGCACTGGATGCACTGCAGAAGCAGCGCTTTGACGTGGTGCTGATGGACATGATGATGCCGGTGATGGACGGACTGGAGGCCACGCGGCGTATCCGTGCCAGCGAAACGGGTCAGCGCGTCCCCATCATTGCCATGACGGCCAATGCCATGGAGTCTGACCGCGATCGGTGCCTGGAAGCGGGTATGGACGACTACCTGTCCAAGCCTATCAAAGCCCAGGAGCTGCAAGCCATGCTACAGCGGTTTGCAACGCTGCAGCTACAGGGCAACGCGCCAGAGGCCGCCGACGATGCGCTTGGCGCAGGCAACCAGCCGCTGCAGGCGTTTGATTACGCCGCTGGGTTGGAGGCTATGGACCAGGAAATCCGCGAAATCATCGCCCAGGCGTTTATCGACCAGTGGCCCGAAGACCTGCACAAACTTTGCACGGGCCTGCAAGAGAACAATGTCATGCAGGTATTGCACGCGGCGCATTCGCTCAAAGGCACGTTGTCGATGTTTGGTGCCAGACCCGCCAGCGAACTGGCGCGGCAGATGGAATCGTTGGCCGGAACATCAGAAATCGCGCACATGGCTGAATTGCTGGAGCCCTTATGCACTGAGGTGGAACATTTGTTGGCAGCTATTGCCGCCGGGATTGCAGCGTAAGCTGTGGGCTTGCTACTTTGTTTTCTAGTTTGAAAGGGTAAACCGCGTGGCTCAACAGGTTTTGATTGTCGACGACACTGAAATTAACCTGATTCTTTTTGGCGCACTGGTCAAAAAGCTGGACGATTGCGAACCGCATAGCTTTGCCGATGCTCGGGCTGGCTTGGCCTGGGCGCAAAACAATATTCCCGATCTGGTGATCGTGGACTACATGATGCCGGAGCTCGATGGCCTGGAGTTCATTCGCCTGATGCGCGAGATGCCCGGTCGTGACGCCGTGCCGGTGTTAATGATTACCGCCAACGACCAAAAGCAGATTCGCTATCGGGCGCTGGACATTGGGGCAAACGACTTTTTAACCAAACCGGTCGATAAAGTCGAGTTTTTGGCCCGCGCCAAGAACATGCTGACGCTCAACGACGCGCATAAAAAGCTCGCTGATCAGGCCGCCTGGTTGGCCGAAGAAGTGCGCAAAGCCACCCATGAAATTGTCGAGCGCGAACGCGAAACCGTGATTCGCTTGTCGCGCGCAGCGGAATTTCGTGACCCCGAAACCGGTGCACACATTCTGCGCATGGCACATTTTTCGCAACTCATCGCCCGCGAAATGGGCTTGTCTGAAAGCGACCAGTACCTGCTGCTCGAGGCGGCGCCCATGCATGACATCGGCAAAGTAGGCATTGCTGACAAAATTTTGCTCAAACCAGGGCGGCTGGACCCGGACGAATTTGAGATCATGAAGCAACATGCCGTGATCGGCTACGAGCTGCTCAAGGGCAGTGCGTCGCGGGTGCTGCAAGTGGGAGCCGAAATCGCCCTGGGGCACCACGAAAAGTTTGACGGATCGGGCTACCCCAACGGCATCAGCGGTGAGGACATTCCGATTTTCAGCCGCATCGTGGCGGTGGCCGATGTGTTTGACGCGCTCACGTCGGAGCGGCCCTACAAGAAAGCCTGGGAGGTCGAGGCTGCGGTGGACTTTTTGAACGACGGTGCAGGGAGCCACTTTGACCCGCAGTGTGTCAAAGCCTTTCTCAACGCCTGGGACGACATCGTGGCGGTGCGTGCGCGCTTCAACGAGAACTCCGTTTGATACTTATTTGAGTATCAACACCGGGATCGTGGCGTGGGTCAACACGTGCTGCGTTTCGCTGCCCAGCAAAAGCCGTTTAATGCCTTTGCGACCGTGCGAGGCCATGACAATCAGGTCGCACTGGTGCTTCTTGGCGGCAGCCAGCAGGGCATCGGAGACCATATCGGATTTGACGGTGAGGGCTTTGGTGGACACGCCCTTGGCCTGTGCGGATTTTTTGACGGCATCCACCACGGCCTGACCCTCATCGGCCCACTTTTTCTCTACCGCAGCCACTTCACCGGGCTGCAGCGCGATGCCTCCTTCGAAGTAGCTTTGCGGGTAGCGGGGCACCACTTTCAGGGCCACCAGCTCTGCGCCGCAGACCGCCGCGAGTTCAATTGCGCTGGTGACCGCTTTTTTGGAAAGTTTGGAGCCGTCGGTGGCGACCAGAATGCGTTGGTACATGGTGAAACTCCTTGTGCGTTGTAAAACCATCAGATTACGCTTCGCAAGTCGTGGGGCCTTGATCTACATCAAGCAATGCGCTCCCTTCTGCGGCACACTTGCAGCCTATGTCTACCGTCAGCCTCGAGTCTCCTGCCTTTGTGCTGCCGCACAGCGCGGAGACGCTGCGGCTGCTGGACGATCCGACCGAATGGAGTGCCTTTAGCCGCCCTTCGGCGCGCGGTAACGCCTGCTGGGAGTCCAGCGTGGTGATTGAGGGCATGCACTGCGCTGCCTGCTCCTTGGCCGTAGAAGACGCCATTGCACGCGTACCCGGCGTGCTAGAGGTGCAAGTCAGCGCCGCCAGCCACCGGGCCAAAGTCGTCTGGTCCGCCAACGCGGTGCAGCCTTCGGGCTGGATGGAGGCGGTGCAAAAGTCGGGTTACCGCGCCGTGCCTGCCAACGATGTGTTTGCTACGGAGCGCAGGCGCATGGAAACCCGCAAGGCGCTGTGGCGCTGGCTAGTGGCCGGACTCTGCATGATGCAGGTCATGATGTACGCCTACCCTGCCTACATCGCCCATCCCGGAGATTTAACCCTGGAGATGGAAACCCTGCTGCGCTGGGCCTCCTGGGTGCTCACACTGCCGGTGATTCTTTTTTCGTGCGGCCCATTTTTTCGCAGTGCGCTGCGTGACATTCGCCAGGGCCGCGTCAGCATGGACTTGCCGGTGGCGCTGGGCATTGCCATCACTTTCGCCATGAGTACCGCAGGCACGTTTGAGCCCCAGGGCCTCTTTGGCAAAGAGGTGTACTTTGATTCATTGACCATGTTCGTCTTTTTCCTGCTGACCGGGCGCTGGCTGGAGATGCGTCTGCGCGACCGTACGGCTGGTGCCCTGGAGGCGCTGATGAACCGGTTGCCGGACAGTGTGGAGCGGCTGGGGAGTGATGGCGTATTTGAGCGGGTTGCGGTGCGTCGGCTGCAGGTGGGCGATCTGGTGCGCGTGCAACCCGGCGAAGCTTTTGCGGCCGACGGCACGGTAGAGCTGGGCGAGACCCTGGTGGACGAGGCTTTGCTCACCGGCGAATCACGGCCACTGGCGCGCGGTGTCGGTGGCGCTGTGGTGGCAGGTAGCCACAACCTGAGTTCCACCGTGCAGGTGCGGGTGCAGGGCGTGGGTGCTGATACCCGCTTTGCCCAGATCGTGGCGTTGATGGAGAGTGCGTCTTCCACCAAGCCGCTGGGCGCGCAGGTGGCAGACCGCCTGGCCAAACCCTTTCTTATCGGCGTGTTGGTGGCCGCCGCTGGCGCGTGTGCCTGGTGGTGGGCGCGTGACCCCGGTCACGCCTTGATGGTGGCGGTGGCGGTGCTGGTCGTTACCTGTCCGTGTGCGCTCTCATTGGCCACCCCCGCCGCCATGCTGGCCGCCGCCGGTGCGCTGGCCCGCTCGGGTGTGATGGTACGCAATTTGCAAGCGCTGGAGTCGCTGGCCCAGGTCGATGCGCTAGTGTTTGACAAGACCGGCACCCTGACCCGCGACGCGATGGTGTTGGGCTCTGTACAGGTGCGCGAGGGCGTGGCACCGCCGCGTGCGCTGGCCATGGCGGCGGCGCTGGCGCAGCACTCCTTGCACCCGGTGTCCAAGGCGCTGGTGCAGTCGCAATCGGCGCGTGGCACGGCGCTCGAAGATATCTGGCAGTGTGACGCAGCAACCGAAGTGGCCGGGCAGGGCGTGAGCGGCGTGGTCTACCCGGCGGCGGGTCATGTGAGTGCAGGCGGTGCGGTGTTGGTGAGACTAGGCTCAGCAGCCTTCTGTGGTGTGTCGCGCGACAGTGCTGACAGTTTGCAGGTGGTTTTAAGTGATGCCGATGGCTGGTTGGCCACGTTTTCTTTGCAAGAAGATGTTCGGCCAGAAGCCCATCGCACGGTGCAAGCGCTGGTTTCGCAAGGCGTGGTGGTGCACTTGTTGTCGGGCGATAGCCTGGAGTCAGTCACCCGGGTGGCGCAGCAGGTCGGCATTGCCGATGCGCGTGGCGGCTGCTCCCCGGCAGACAAACTTGCATTTTTGCGCACGCTGCAATCCCAAGGCCACACGGTCGCTATGGTGGGCGATGGCTTGAACGATGGCCCGGTGCTGGCCGGTGCCCATGTGTCGTTTGCGTTTGGCCAGGCGGTTCCGCTGGCGCAGGCCCAGTCTGATTTTGTGGTGATGGGCGACACCCTCAGCCACGTGGCACAAACGGTTATGTTGGCCCGAAAATCCATGGCCGTCGTGAAACAAAACCTGTGGTGGGCACTGCTATACAACGCCGCCTGTGTGCCGCTCGCGGTTCTGGGGTGGTTGCCAGCCTGGCTGGCTGGCCTAGGGATGGCGACCAGTTCCTTGGTCGTGGTGCTCAATGCCCTGCGTCTGGCGCGTCCCATGCCACCACTGATTGCGCAATAGCGCTTGGAGAACCCATGGACATTCTTTATTTGTTGATTCCACTGTCGGTGGTGCTCGTTTTTTTCATCCTCGGAGGCCTCTGGTGGGCCATAGATCGGGGTCAGTTTGAAGATATCGAGGCCGAGGGTGAAAGGATACTGAAAGATTCCTGAAAAAAATAAGGGTTTTTCCGGCGCAGTTGATATTCGTCAACCTTGTTGCTCCCATGACAGTCAAAAATCGACGCAGAGTAATCTAAGAAGAGGTAAATATGGCATTTCCAAATCAGCAAGCGGTGACGTACAACGATACGGTTGTGCGTCAATTCACCATCATGACGGTGGTCTGGGGGGTTGTGGGTATGTTGGTGGGCGTGATCATCGCCGCCCAACTGGCCTGGCCCGAATTGAACCTGGGCATTCCATGGCTCAGCTACGGTCGGCTACGACCATTGCACACCAACGCGGTGATTTTTGCGTTTGGTGGTTGCGGTTTGTTTGCAACGTCGTTTTACGTGGTGCAGCGAACCTGCCATGTGCGCCTGTTCTCTGACAAGCTCGCGTCGTTCGTGTTCTGGGGTTGGCAGCTGGTCATTGTGGCGGCTGCGGTGTCTCTGCCACTGGGTTACACCCAGGGCAAAGAGTATGCAGAACTCGAGTGGCCGATTGATATCCTGATTACGCTGGTCTGGGTGACCTACGCCATCGTCTTCTTCGGAACCGTGGGCACCCGCAAGGTCAAGCACATTTATGTGGCCAACTGGTTCTTTGGTGCCTTCATCTTGGCAGTGGCAATCCTTCACCTGGTCAACAGCGCTGCGATTCCCGTCAGCATGACCAGCATGAAGTCTTACTCGGCCTACGCCGGTGTGCAGGACGCCATGGTGCAGTGGTGGTATGGCCACAATGCGGTGGGCTTCTTCCTGACCGCTGGCTTCCTGGGCATGATGTACTACTTCATTCCCAAGCAAGCGGGTCGCCCTGTTTATAGCTACCGCTTGTCTATCGTTCACTTTTGGGCGCTGATTTTCACGTACATGTGGGCGGGTCCTCACCACCTGCACTACACCGCATTGCCTGACTGGACCCAGTCCGTCGGTATGGTGTTCTCCCTGATTCTGCTGGCTCCCAGCTGGGGCGGCATGATCAACGGCATCATGACCTTGTCGGGCGCATGGCACAAACTGCGCGATGACCCCATCCTGCGCTTCCTGATCGTGTCGCTGTCGTTCTACGGCATGTCCACGTTCGAAGGCCCCATGATGTCTATCAAGACCGTGAACGCCTTGAGCCACTACACCGACTGGACCGTGGGCCACGTGCATTCGGGCGCTTTGGGTTGGGTGGGTCTGGTGACCATGGGTTCCATGTACTACCTGATTCCCAAGCTGTTCGGTCAAAAGCAGATGTACAGCGTCAAGGCCATCGAAATTCACTTCTGGACGGCCACCATCGGTATCGTGATCTATATCGCCGCCATGTGGATTGCCGGTGTGATGCAGGGCCTGATGTGGCGCGCCATCAACCCCGATGGCACCCTGACCTACACCTTTGTGGAGTCTGTCAAGGCCACCTATCCCTTCTATGTGTTCCGTCTGTTGGGTGGTTTGCTGTATCTCACTGGCATGTTGATCATGCTGTGGAACACGCTGAAGACTGTCACTGCGGGTCGCGCGGTCACGGTTGATATTCCTGCCGCCGCAGCACACGCTTGAGAAGGAAAGAAATATGTCTAATAACCACAATTCCAGCTTGTCTCACGAGAAGATCGAAACAAGCAACTTCCTCATGATCGTGCTCATCCTGCTGGTACTGCTAGTGGGTGGTTTGGTGGAAATCGTTCCCCTGTTCTTTCAGAAGTCCACCACCGAGCCGATCAAGGGCATTCAGCCCTACACCGCACTGCAATTGGCGGGCCGCGATATCTACACCCGTGAAGGTTGCTACAACTGCCACTCGCAGATGATTCGTCCGTTCCGCGCCGAGACGCTGCGTTACGGGCACTACTCGGTGGCGGGCGAGTCGGTGTATGACCACCCTTTCCAATGGGGCAGCAAGCGCACCGGTCCTGACCTGGCACGTGTGGGTGGCAAGTACAGCGATGAATGGCATCGCAAACACCTGACCAACCCGCGTGATCTGGTCCCCGAGTCCAACATGCCTGCTTACCCTTGGTTGGAAAAGACGGTGGTAGACGCCGCTGCTATGCCTTCGCACATGGTCGCACTGCGCCGTGTTGGCGTGCCGTACACCGATGCGCAAATTGCGGCGTCAGTGGAAGACGTCAAGGGCAAAACCGAACTCGAGGCCACCATCGCCTATCTGCAGGTGCTGGGCTTGGCTCTGAAGTAAGAAAGGAATTGATCATGGATATCAATACGCTTCGGTCTGTGGCCACAGTGGTCAGCTTTCTCACCTTCATCGGCATTGTCTGGTGGGCCTATTCCAGCAGGCGTTCGTCCGATTTTTCGGAAGCCGCCAACCTGCCTTTTGAGCAGGATTGATCTACCGAATAAGGAATCAAAATGAGTGACTTTGTAAGTAACTTTTGGGCCATGTACGTGGCCGGCATTACCGCAGTGAGCATATTTGCCTGCGCACTGTTGTTGTGGTTTAGCGGCAAGGCGCGCGCCATGACTGCCAGCGACAACACCACCGGCCACGTGTGGGACGGTGATCTGCGTGAGATGAACAACCCTTTGCCACGCTGGTGGGTTTGGCTGTTCATTCTCACCATCATTTTTGCCGTGATTTACTTGGTGATGTACCCCGGTTTTGGCAGCGCCCCTGGCAAACTGGGGTGGACATCGGCTGGTCAATACCAGGCAGAAATAGACAAGGGCAATGCAGAAACAGCCCCGTTGTATGCCAAGTTCACGGCCATGAAAGTGGAAGATGTTGCCAAGGACCCGCAGGCCCAGGCTATTGGCGAGCGTTTGTTCATGAACAACTGCTCCCAGTGCCACGCGTCTGATGCCCGTGGCGGCAATAGCTTCCCCAACCTGACCGACAACGACTGGTTGCACGGTGGCACCCCTGAGAAGATTGTGGAAACTATCACCAAAGGACGCATCGGGCAAATGCCTCCCATGGCTGCCGCTGTGGGTACCTCTGACGATGTCAAGAATGTGGCCAACTATGTTCTGAGCCTATCGGGTAGCCCCCACGATTCCGTGCGTGCTAACCTGGGCAAAGAAAAGTTTGCCGCGTGCGCAGCCTGCCACGGTTCAGACGGCAAAGGTAACCAGGCTCTGGGTGCGCCCAACCTGACCGACGATATCTGGTTGCATGGCTATGGTGAAGCTGCCGTCATGAACATGGTGAACAACGGCAAAATCAACCAGATGCCTGCACAGGGTGAAAAGTTGACCGAAGCACAAATCCATGTGCTGGCGTCTTATGTCTGGGGCTTGTCCAACAACGCCAAGCCCAAGCAATAACGCAACAACGCAATAAAACGCGTATTCGAAAGTAGACGACCATTGGCTCTCCCTGAAACTTCGCAGCGCAAAGTCATCCCGATAGCGCCCAACCCGGACCGGAGCCCCATAGAGGCCCCGCCCGGAGCAGATGCTGAGCTGGTCTCGCTGTACGAAGCCCACAAGAAAATTTACCCGCGCAGCGTTTCGGGTCTGTTCTCTCAGTGGCGCTGGGCCATGGTCTTTCTCACGCAGCTGGTGTTCTATGGCGTGCCCTGGCTGGAGTGGGGCCAACGCCAAGCCGTGCTGTTCGACCTGGGCGCACGGCGGTTCTATATTTTTAATCTGGTCCTGTACCCACAGGACTTTATTTACCTGACCGGTATTCTGGTCATCTCGGCGTTCTCACTGTTTTTGTTTACCGCTGTGGCCGGGCGTTTGTGGTGCGGCTATGCATGTCCTCAAACCGTCTACACCGAAATCTTTTTGTGGCTGGAGAAGTTCGCGGAGGGTGACCGATCGGCCCGCATGCGCCGCGATGCAGCGCCGTTCAGTCTGGACAAACTTGCACGCAAAGCCTCCAAGCACTTTATGTGGATTGCGGTCGCCCTGTGGACCGGTTTTACCTTTGTCGGATATTTCACCCCCATCAAAGAGTTGGGTCGCGAGCTCATTCAGATGAACATGAGTTCTTGGGAAACCTTTTGGACTTTTTTCTACGGCTTTGCCACTTACGGCAATGCTGGCTTCATGCGTGAGCAGGTTTGCAAGCACATGTGTCCCTATGCGCGCTTTCAGAGTGCGATGTTCGATAAAGACACCCTCGTTGTCACCTACGACAAAGAGCGCGGTGAGCCCCGTGGTGCCCGCTCCAAGAAGGCCGATCTGAGCACCTTGAACCTGGGTGCCTGTGTGGACTGCAGCCTGTGCGTGCAGGTCTGCCCTACCGGTATTGATATCCGCGACGGCCTGCAGTACGAGTGCATTGGCTGTGGTGCTTGTGCCGATGTGTGTGACACGGTTATGGACAAGGTGGGTTACGCCCGGGGTCTGGTGAAGTACTCCACCGAGAATGCCGTCAACCAGCACTGGACCAAAGCCCAGACCCTGCGCCATGTGCTGCGCCCACGGGTGCTGATTTATACCGCCATCCTGGGCGCGGTGGTGATCGCCATGGCAGTGAGCTTGGCCTTGCGCACCCCGTTCAAAGTCGATGTGGTGCGGGACCGGGGCACCATGGCGCGCATTGTTGCCGGGGGCAAGATTGAGAACGTGTTCCGCCTGCAGGTGATGAATGCGACCGAGTCAGCGCAGAGTTTTCATATCACGGCAGAAGGTCTGCCGGGGATGGTGGTGGCGTCTGACGAAGATTTGGCCGTGGCGTCCACCGAGGCGCGCTGGATGGCGGTGCGGGTGCAGGTGCCGTTTGATGCGGCGCAGCCGGGCACGTACCCTATGCATTTCCGCATCGTGGCCAAGAGTTCGTCGACCGAGATTTTTGAAAAATCCGTTTTTATTATTCCGCGTTAAGAGGTTTATTGATGACAAACACTGAAACAATTTCGCAGCGCGCCTGGTGGCGTTTTGGCCATGTTTGGCTCGTAATTTCTGGTCCCGCGATCGTGGTGGTGGCCAGTTTTATTACCTTGTACTTGGCGGTCGTGGGCATGGACCCGGTGCTGGACGAAGACTACTACCGCAAGGGGCTGGAAATCAACCGTACGCTGGCGGACAACCCCAACAGCCTGGCACCCGCAGTGCAAGCGCGCAACCATGCGCAAACCGGTGTCAAGCAGGACATCAAGGCACCTTGATTTTCACCATGTTGAAACAGCGACTGATGTGGATTGGGTGGCCTTCTTTTTTGATGGCCGGTGTGCTGGAAATGCTCGTGTTCAGCTTGGTAGACCCCGAAGACCTGCACTGGTTTGGCCACCAGCTGGAGTTTTCGCGTCAAGGGATTTACACCGTGTCGTTCTTTGTGTTTTGGCTGGTTGCCAGCCTGAGCAGCGCGCTGACGACACTGCTGTCGCTGTCGTCTTCAGAGATTAATCGCAAACCTTTGGATTGACGATCTCTTTGAGCGCATCGGAATTCACGATGCGCACATGCCGCTGCTTGACCTCGACAATGCCGTCCTCCACAAACTTCGAGAACGTGCGGCTGACGGTCTCCAACTTAAGCCCCAGGTAGCTGCCGATTTCTTCGCGCGTCATGCGCAGCACCAGTTCGGATTGCGAAAAACCACGGGCGTGCAGGCGCTGTACCAGGTTCAGTAGAAAAGCAGCCAAGCGTTCTTCTGCGCGCATGCTTCCCAGGAGCAGCATGACACCATTTTCTCGAACGATCTCGCGGCTCATGATCTTGTGTACATGGCGTTGCAGGGCGTTGACCTCGCGCGACAACTCTTCAATACGGTCGAAAGGCATCACGCACACTTCGGCGTCTTCTAGCGCCACGGCGTCGCAGGTGTGGTGGTCGTTGACGATGCCGTCCAGCCCCACAATTTCTCCGGCCATCTGAAAGCCGGTGACTTGGTCGCGTCCGTCTTCGGAGGCCACGCAGGTCTTGAAAAATCCCGTGCGGATGGCATACAGGCTGGTGAATTTTTCGCCATTGCGAAACAGGGTGGCGCCGCGCTTGACTTTGCGTCGGCTGGCAACCACATCGTCAATGCGGTCGAGTTCGGCCTGGCTCAAGCCCAGCGGCATGCACAGTTCACGCAAGTTGCAATTGGAACAGGCGACCTTGATGGCTAGCGGATGCATATCCACAACATCGCTGATGGGTTTGATAGCAATCGGCGTGTGGGTGGTGTGGTGCGGCTTGGCGGCTTGGTCCAACATAAGCGTCCTCTGATTCAAGTCAAATGTAAGTGTATCCACCTTGTGCGTACTTGATGCAGATCAAATGAATTCAGACCAAGTTCGGGCATATTTGCCCAGCTGGAAATGGAGTTTTCATGACTGCTGGTACTGAAATTGTCACCGATGATCTTTTGCGCCGTTACGACGTGTCCGGGCCGCGGTACACGTCCTATCCCACTGCCGATCGTTTCGTAGAGGCTTTTACCGCGGAGGACTATGCGCTGGCGCTCACCCAGCGGCGCAGTGGTGCGGCGGCGCTGGCGCTGCCCTTGTCGCTGTACATCCATATTCCGTTTTGCGAGTCGCTGTGCTACTACTGCGCCTGCAACAAAATTATTACCAAGCACCATGACAAGGCGGCCGAGTACCTGCGCTACCTAAGCCGCGAGGTTGATCTGCATACGCAGCACATCGGCTCCGGGCAGGTGGTCAGCCAGTTGCACCTGGGCGGTGGGACGCCCACGTTCTTGAGCGACGACGAATTGCGCGAGCTCATGACCATGTTGCGTCGCAACTTTACGTTCACACCGGGCGGTGAATATTCGATTGAAGTGGACCCGCGCACGGTCGACGCCCAACGCCTGGACACGCTGGCCGAGCTGGGCTTCAACCGCCTGAGTTTTGGTGTGCAAGATTTTGACCCTGCCGTGCAAAAAGCGGTGCACCGTGTGCAACCCGCCGAGCAGGTGTTTGCCCTGGTGGAAGCAGCGCGGGCACGTGGATTTGAGTCGATCAACGTTGATTTGATTTACGGCCTGCCCAAGCAAAGCCCGGAATCGTTTGACCGCACACTGGCGCAAGTTGCCACACTGCGACCGGACCGCATTGCCTTGTACGCCTATGCGCACCTGCCAGAGCGATTCAAACCGCAGCGGCGTATTGCCATTGTGGAGTTGCCTACCGGGGGCTCCAAAATTTCTATGCTGTCGCGCTCACTCAAAGCGTTTAGAGACGCCGGCTATGTGTACGTGGGCATGGACCACTTTGCCTTGCCGGAAGATTCTTTGGCCGTAGCCAAACGGCAGGGCCGTTTGCATCGCAACTTTCAGGGTTACAGCACCCAACCCGATTGCGACCTGATCGCACTGGGTGTGTCCAGCATCGGGCGCATTGGTGCGACCTACAGCCAGAACGCCAAAACGCTGGAAGAGTATTACGACGCGCTGGACAATGGCCAGTTCCCCGTAGTGAGGGGCTTGGCGCTCTCCAGAGACGACCTGGTGCGCCGTGCGGTCATCATGGCCTTGATGTGCCAGGGGCAGGTGCAGTTTGAATCGATCAACCTCGCGTATCTTGTCGATTTTTCAATCTATTTCGCCAAAGAACTGGAAGCGCTGCAGCTCTTGCAAGAGCAGGGCATGGTGACCGTGGATGCACAAAGCATTCAGGTGACCGACCAGGGGTGGTTTTTTGTCCGCGCGGTGGCCATGGTGTTTGACCGTTATCTGCAAACCGACCGTACCCGGGCCAAGTTCTCCAAGATCATTTAGCATCCCCGGATGCAATCGTCACTCGCGCTCACGGCGCTTCTCATGGGCCTGGTGGGTGGGCCGCATTGCGTCGCCATGTGCGGCGCTGCCTGTGCCGGCATAGGCCAGGCCGCTGGGCCCCGTAAAAACACCGCCATTGTGGCGTTTCAGGCGGGTCGCGTGGTCGGTTACTCGCTGTTGGGTGCGCTGGCTGCGGCCTCCATGCAAGGTCTGGGCTGGCTCACCATTCAGTCGGTCGCGTTGCGCCCGGTCTGGTCTCTATTCCATGTGGCGGCCATTGCGCTGGGCTTGGTCTTGCTGATCAAGGCACAGCAACCCGTGTGGCTGGAAGTCGCTGGGCGCAAGCTGTGGGCCAAGGCGCGTGCTTACGGTGCCAGTTCCGGTGGTGCCCCGTTGGTATTGGGCACCTTGTGGGCCTTGCTGCCGTGTGGCTTGCTCTACTCGGCCCTGCTGGTGGCTGCCATGGCGGGTGGTCCGTTGGATGGGGCAGCGGTGATGGCGTTGTTTGCGCTAGGCACCAGCGTCACCATGACGGCTGCACCTTGGCTGTGGCTCAAGTTGCGGGGTGCCAGCCCGGGCAGCGGTGCCTGGGGCATCCGCCTGGCAGGTGCCGCACTGGCGGCCAGTTCGGGCTGGGCGCTGTGGATGGGGCTGGTGCACAATACCGCTCCCTGGTGCGCCAGCTAAAGACGATACCCGCAGCCGTGCTGGCGCGCCTCCAATAAAACCACGCGCCAATCAGCCACTCACATTGCGATAAATATCAATAAGCAATACACAACGCATCAAAAATGGACAAAGACTCCGTGAGCCTGCGGTTTGCTGCAACGGATCGGGGTGTTATTCATGAGGGCCAATTTGACGGATTCAGCGTTACGCATCACAATGTTGTTGAAATTTTCAACAAACAAGGACTCACTATGTCTACCGTCAATTTCAGTGTTCCTGAAGACATCAAGAATGCGTTCAACACGGTCTTTGAAGGTCAGAACAAAAGCGCCGTCATTGCAGATTTGATGCGCGACGCAGTGGAGCGCGAACAGCGCCGCAAGCAGCATTGCAGCGCTGTAGACCGCATTCTGGCGAATCGCATCAATGCACCTCGCTTTTCTGAAGTGGAGTTCAGGGCGGCCCGCGAAGCAGGCCGTCCATGATTTGTGTGGTCGATGCCAGCGTGGCCGTCAAATGGTTTGCCGAGGGCGACTGGGCGCTGCGTGAAGACGATATTGAGCCAGCACTTGAGATTCTGAAAGCCAGCACACGCGGCACCCTAGACTTTTATCAGCCGCCCCATTTTTTGGCGGAAGTGGCGGCAGTGGTGTCCCGCCTTAAGCCAGATCGGGCACAACAATATATGGATGATTTGGCCCAGCTCAACATCACTTGGGCAGCCCCCACGGAGGCCTACGCCAGAGCCATTGAACTGGCACGCCAACTTGACCACCACCTGTTCGATACGCTTTACCACGCGGTGGCACTATCCATTCCTGGCGCGGTGCTGGTTACAGCGGACCGTCGTTACTTTGCCAAGGCACAACACCTTGGCCAAATTGCCTGGTTGGCAGACTTTAGCTGTGCGTAGTGGCCAGTCAAACTGATGTAGCACCCGTAGCAAAAAATAGCACTAAATGGCAGCAAATCAACTTGAATCCGACAGTAGTAAAAACGCCAGTTTCATTGGGGAAATTGATTTTCAGAGGCGTTGGAGATTAAGTGTCGCCCCCATGATGGACTGGAGTGATAGGCATTGCCGCTACTTCCACCGCCTGCTGACCCGCCACGCCTTGCTCTACACCGAGATGGTGACTACCGGCGCGCTGTTGCATGGTGACGTGCCGCGCCATTTGCGCTTCAACCCGGAAGAACACCCGCTGGCTTTGCAGCTGGGCGGCAGCGAACCGGCCGATCTGGCGCAGTGCGCCAAACTGGGGCAGGACTGGGGTTACGACGAGATCAACATCAACTGCGGCTGCCCCAGCGAGCGGGTGCAGCGCGGCGCGTTTGGTGCCTGCCTGATGCACGAGGCCGCACTGGTGGCCGATTGCGTGAAAGCCATGGTCGACGTGGTGGATGTGCCCGTCACCGTCAAACACCGCATTGGCATTGACAAAGACGAGAGTTACGACTTTGTGCGCGATTTTGTGGGCACCGTGGCCGACGCTGGTTGCAATGTGTTCATCGTTCATGCTCGCAATGCTTGGCTCAAAGGCCTGTCGCCCAAAGAAAACCGCGAAGTGCCACCGCTGCGCTACGACGTGGTGCACCAGCTGAAAAAAGACTTCCCCCACCTCACTATCGCCATCAACGGTGGCATCACCCAGTCGGCCCAGGTGCAAGAGGAGCTTCAGCACGTGGATGGCGTGATGCTGGGCCGCGAGGCCTACCACAACCCGTTCTGGCTGGCGGAGTGGGATGCTACGTTTTTCGGAGCAACTCACGCAGGATTGACGAGGGATAGCGTCGAATTAGCCATGGTGGAGTACATGGAGCGAGAGGCCCAGGCGCATGGGACGCAGTGGTACGCCATTGCCCGCCACATGCTGGGCCTGCGCCACGGCATGCCGGGCGCGCGCAAATGGCGTCAGGTGTGGAGCGACCACCGTCTGAAGACGCAACCGGCGCGCGAAGTGATGGCGATAGCCCAGGCGCATGTGCAGGTCTAGGCGAAAATTTTGGCAAAATTGACCGCTAGCCCCCGTGAAATATGCGTAGACAGCTATATATTTAATAGCAAAATAGTTTGAATTGATTCGGAAAAATTACCATGCAGAGTTTCAAATGCCTCTTCGCTGTCGCAGTCTTGTGGGCAAGCACCGCCTTTGCCCAGTACGGCACTCCGGCGAGCTTGCAAGCCGAACTTCCGTTTGGGAGTGACCTTTCTTTTGCGGTGGACCCGAAGCCGCTGGTGCCTGCGAGTCCGTTGGGAAATAGGGTTTTTTCACCCGTGCGCACGGGCGATGAAGTGTTGCCCGCGCTGGTGATTCATCACACGTGCGGCGGGATCAGCGACCACATTTACCAATGGACTTCTGCGGCCCTCCAAGAACGATATGTGGTGCTTGTGCTGGACACGCTGACACCACGCAATATGAAAATAGACTGCGGATCGCCCTCCAAGATACCCAATGGACGTTGGATCAAGGATGAACTCGACGCCGTGGCCTATTTGGCAACTTTGCCGTATGTGGACGCACGTTCGATCTCGGTGCTGGGGCTCTCGAAAGGCGGACTTGCTGCTGCTTGGCTCTCCAGCCCCAGCGTGGCTGCGGCTGTGCGGCCCGGCACGCCCCAGCTCGCGGCGGTTGTCTCGCTGTACGCGCTGTGCGCGTTACCACCCTCACGAGGCCGGCCACAGGGTGCCATCGTGTTGCAGCCAGATGCCTCGCGTCCCTTGCTGATGTTGTTGGGTGAGAAGGATAACGAGCTGTCTCCTGAGTCCTGCATACGGCAGTTGCCTGAGCGCAAAGCAGCCGGTGCGCCGGTAGATTGGTTTGTTTACCCGGATACCACGCATGCGTGGGACATGGCTGAGCGTGATGGCTTCACCAAGCCAAGTCCTATCAATGGCGATCCTGTGGTTTACCGTTACAACAAGGGTGCCACGGAAGATTCGAAGCGCCGGGTGTTTGATTTTCTGACGCGCTATGGAAGGGGGCAATAAATGCCAGACGCCGCATTTACCGCGCTGGGGGGCAATGTGTTTCGCGCCAGCGAGCTCACGCGCGGCCCCTGGAACGTACAGCACCAACATGCCGGCCCACCCATTGCGCTGGCCTGTGCGGCGCTGGAAGTGGCGGCATCGGCACACGGGCTGTTGCACCTGGCGCGGCTGACGGCCAATCTGCTGCGGCCGGTGCCCATTGGGGACGTCGAAGTGCAGGTGGCAGACGACTATGTGGGGCGCAACGCCGGTCACTTTTCGGCCCGCGCGTTTGCCCAAGGCAAAGAGGTGGCGCGGTTCACGGCGCTGT
>JBEEJM010000185.1:0-3181 GCA_041169205.1 Pseudomonadota bacterium
TTGACGCGGTCAGCGCAGGCAAGGCGCGCAAAAAAGACGTGGTGCTGATTGACACCGCCGGCCGCCTGCCCACGCAGCTGCACCTGATGGAAGAGTTGAAGAAAATCAAGCGCGTGATCCAGAAGGCCGATGGCACGGCACCGCACGAAGTGCTGTTGGTCATTGACGGCAACACCGGCCAGAACGCCGTGGCGCAGGTCAAAGCCTTTGACGACGCGCTAGGCCTCACCGGCCTGATCGTCACCAAGCTCGATGGCACGGCCAAAGGTGGTGTGCTGGCCGCCATTGCCCGCGAGCGGCCGATACCGGTGTACTTCATTGGCGTGGGCGAACAGCTCGACGAACTCGAAACCTTTAACGCCCGCGAATTTGCGCAGGCTCTACTCGCATGACCACCCACTTCACCCGCCGCCAGTCACTCGTCCGCATCGCTGCGTCAGCACTGCTTTCAGTGCCATTTATGCCTCTAGCCCTCGCCAATACTACGTGGACAGCTATCGAAATAAGAGCAAAAGGCCAGACCGTGTACTTCAATGCCTGGGGCGGCGCGGAGCCTATCAACACCTACATCCAGTGGGCTGGTGCCGAAGTGTTCAAGCGCTATGGCGTGAAGGTGGAGCACGTCAAAGTGACCGACACCGCCGACGTGGTCAAGCGCGTGCGCAACGAGAAGGCCGCCGGCAAAACCAACGGCACGGTCGATCTGGTGTGGATCAACGGCGAGAACTTTTTGGCCATGAAGCGCGAAGGCCTGCTGTTTGGCCCCTATGCCGAGCAGCTTCCCTCGTATGCCAAGGTGGACGTCAAAGGCAAGCCCACCACCCACATCGACTTTGCCGAGCCCACCGAAGGCATGGAAGCGCCCTGGGGCATGGCGCAGCTCACCTTCATGGCCGACAGCCAGCGCACGCCCAAGCCGCCCAAAAGCCTGACCGAGTTGCTGGCCTTTGCCAAAGCCAACCCCGGCCGTGTGACCTACCCGCGCCCACCCAACTTCCACGGCACCACCTTTGTGAAGCAAGTGCTGGTCGATGTGAACACCGACCGCGCTGCGCTCTACCAACCGGTGACCCCCGAGGCCTTTGCCAAAGCCACGGCCCCGCTGTGGGCCACGCTGGATGCACTGCACCCGCACCTGTGGCGCGCAGGCAAGCAGTTTCCGCAGAATGCCGAAGCCATACGCCAAATGCTGGGCGACGGCGAGTTGCAATTGGCGATCACCTTCAACCCTAACGATGCAGCCAACGAAATCGCTGCCAAGCGCCTACCAGCGAGCGTGGTCAGCTATCAATTTGATAGCGGTACGATTGGCAACACACACTTTGTTGCAATTCCCGTCAACGCCACCGCCAAAGAAGGCGCGCAGGTGTTTGCCAACTTTTTGCTGTCGGCCGAAGCCCAGGCCCGCAAAGCCGACATCGCCGTGTGGGGCGACCCGACCGTGCTAGCGCTGGACAAACTCACGCCCCAAGAGCGCGCTGCGTTTGCCTCCAAACCCCTGCCGGGCCAGGTGACCAAAAGCGCCCCCGCCATCCCCGAGCCGCATGGCTCGTGGGTGGACGCGCTTGAAAAAGAGTGGACCCAACGCTACGGCGTTTGACCCACCCCGCGATTCCGAATCGCGTTTAAGCGATCTTCACGTACTCATAGTCCACCGGCTGCTGGTTGATGCCCATGCGGGGGGGCGCAATCCAGCTGGCGTACTGACCCGCGTCGTGGCAAGGTTTCATCAGTGAGTTGATGAAGTCCATGTCCGATGCATTGGGCAACCAGCCGCCGTTTTGTGCGGCCCATTCGGTCTCGCTCAGGATCGCACCAGCAGGACTGATACGGTGGCCCGCAAACTCGCCGATGCGGCGGTTGAAGCCTTTGTAGGGCTGCGTGAACTTGAAGTTGATACCGGCCTTCTCGATCACCTTGTTCCAGCGGTCAATACCACCCTGGCAGTCGGCGATGTAGTCGTCCAGCAGGCGGCAGTTAATCGCACGCAGCGCAGGCACGTCTTCATCCACCAATTTGCCATCGACCACGCGGGTGACTGTGTAGTTGGCATCTTGCAATTGGTGGTCGTCGTTCAGCTTGGCTTCGTTGAAGCGGCCTTTGAGGCCCGAGCTGAAGGACTCGGCACCGTTGCTGGAAACTTCCGAGCCAAACAAATCGCGCGTCACCGACATGTGGAAGTTGGCCTTGCGTTGCAGCAGCGGCAAGTCCACCACGCCGAGCTTGCGAATCGCCTCGGTGTCGTTGGGGTCGGTGATGCCAGCCTTGACCATCGCGTTGCAGGTCGCCTCGATCGTACGGCCCACGCCGGTTTCGCCGACAAACAGGTGGTGCGCCTCTTCGGTCAGCATGAAGCGGCAGCTGCGGCTCAGCGGGTCAAAGCCACTTTCAGCCAATGCGGCCAACTGCATCTTGCCGTCGCGGTCGGTGAAGTAGGTGAACATGAAGAAGCTCAGCCAGTCGGGGGTGAGCTCGTTGAACGCGCCCAAAATGCGCGGGTTGTCTTGCTGGCCGCTGCGGCGCTCCAACAGGGCTTGCGCTTCTTCGCGGCCATCTTTGCCAAAGTGTTTCACCAGCAAATAGACCATGGCCCACAGGTGACGGCCTTCTTCCACGTTTACCTGAAACAAGTTGCGCATGTCGTACAGACTGGGGGCGGTCGCGCCCAGGTAGCGCTGCTGTTCGACCGATGCGGGCTCGGTGTCGCCTTGCACCACGATCAGGCGGCGCAACAGCGAGCGGTATTCACCGGGAACCTCTTGCCAGACCGGTTCACCCTTGTGGCGACCACAGGGAATGGTGCGGCCTTCGACCTTGGGGGCCAGCAAAATGCCCCAGCGGTAATCGGGCATCTTCACGTAGCCAAACTTGGCCCAGCCAGCAGGGTCCACGCCCACGGCGGTGCGCAGGTAGACGTCGGCATTCTGGAAACCGTCCGGCCCCATGTCTTTCCACCAGTCGATGTACTTGGGGTGCCAGCTTTCCAGGGCGCGCAGCAACTGGCGGTCGCTGGAGAGGTCCACATTGTTGGGAATGGCGTCGTCGTAATTGACTTCGACAAATTTGTCGTTGTCGAGGGACTCGCGGTCTTCGATCAGGCTGTCTTCTTGGCTCATGGTTGTCTCCACAGGGTTGGGTTGGCGTTAGATTAAATGCAATATATTTCACTTCATTTTGAAGT
>JBEEJM010000186.1:0-16484 GCA_041169205.1 Pseudomonadota bacterium
TCGACAAGCTGGGCATGCCGGTGGTCAAGAAAACCGCCACCGGCGCGCGCAGCACCGATGAAGAAGTGCTCGAAAAACTGGCCGAAGACTACCCGCTGCCCGCCAAGCTGCTGGAGCACCGTGGCCTGGCCAAGCTCAAGGGCACGTACACCGACAAACTGGCGCAACTGGCTTTGCCGCGTACCGGCAGGGTGCACACGCACTACGCGCAGGCGGTTGCCGTGACCGGGCGCTTGAGTAGCAACGACCCCAACCTGCAAAACATCCCCATCCGCACGGCGGAGGGCCGCCGCGTGCGCGAGGCCTTTGTGGCCCCTGCGGGCAGCGTCATTGCCAGCGCCGATTACAGCCAAATCGAGCTGCGCATCATGGCCCACATCAGTGGCGATGCCGCGCTGTTGAGCGCCTTCCACGCGGGGCTGGATGTGCACCGTGCCACGGCGGCCGAGGTGTTTGGCGTGGCGGTGGACCAGGTGAGCAGCGAACAGCGCCGCTATGCCAAGGTCATTAACTTCGGCCTGATCTACGGCATGAGCGCCTATGGGCTGGCGCGCAACCTGGGCATCGACAATACGGCGGCCAAAAATTACATCGCCCGCTACTTTGAACGCTATCCGGGGGTCAAGGCTTATATGGAGTCCACCCGCGCCCTGGCCCGCAGCCAAGGCTATGTGGAAACCGTGTTTGGGCGGCGTCTGCAGTTGGGGGGCATTCAAACCGCCAAGGGTGCGCAACTGGCGGGCCTGGAGCGTGCCGCCATCAACGCGCCCATGCAGGGCACGGCGGCCGACCTCATCAAGCTCAGCATGGTCAAGGTGCAGCAGGTGCTGGACGCTGAGCAACGTGGCACCAAAATGATCATGCAGGTGCACGATGAATTGGTGTTTGAGGTGCCTGAGAACGAGGTGGAGTGGCTCAAAACTGAGATTCCGCGCCTGATGGCGGGCGTGGCCGAACTCAAGGTGCCGCTGTTGGCCGAAGTGGGCGTGGGCCCGAACTGGGATAAGGCACATTGATCTTGATACGCTGCGTGCGCAACGGTGCAAGGTGCAGGGCGGATTTACTATTTTGGAGCCATCGCGATGAGCCTGAACGACCTTAGCAAGTTCACTCTGGAAGGCGCGTCTGACGCGGCCCGCAAGGCCACCCCTTTGGGGGCGCATGGCGTCAGCCGCCGCACGGCGCTCAAAGCCGCTTTGGGTGTGGGCTACGCTGCCTCGGCCATGCCTATCTTGGCGCAGAACGCGATCCGAACCTCCTCCGAGGGCCTGCGCACCGGCGAGATCAGCTACGAGGTTTTGGGCTTCAAGGTGCCGGCCTACTTTGCTGCGCCGGTAGGGACCACCCCACTGCCCGTGGTGCTGGTCATTCACGAGGCATTTGGGGTGCATGAATACATTGCCGACGTCTGCCGCCGTTTTGCGCAGGCAGGCTACCTGGCGATCGCGCCCGAGCTGTACGCGCGCCAAGGCGACCCGTCCGA
This sequence comes from Pseudomonadota bacterium, assembly GCA_041169205.1. Taxonomy (GTDB): domain Bacteria; phylum Pseudomonadota; class Gammaproteobacteria; order Burkholderiales; family Burkholderiaceae_C; genus Allorhodoferax. Next base: position 1,484 of record JBEEJM010000186.1, read on the forward strand.
GTACGGCGAGCTGGCCAAGCTGTACAGCGAGGTGATTGATAAAGTGCCCGATGCACAGGTGCTCAACGACCTCGATGGTGCGCTGGCCTGGGCTAGCGCGAATGGTGGCGATGTGTCCCGCGCCGGTATTACCGGTTTCTGCTGGGGCGGGCGCATCACCTGGCTCTACGCCGCCTATGGCCCGGTCAAGGCCGCCGTGGCATGGTACGGCAGGCTGGTCGGTGAGCGGAATACGCTGACCCCCAAGAACCCGATTGACATGGCCACCAGCCTGCGTGCCCCGGTGCTGGGTCTGTACGGCGGGCAAGACCCGGGCATTCCGCCCGACACGCTGGAGACCATGAAAACTGCGTTGGCGGCGGGCGGCACGGCGGCGGCCAAGGCCTCGCAGTTTGTGGTCTACCCCGATGCGCCGCACGCCTTCCACGCCGATTACCGCCCCAGCTATGTCAAAGACGCGGCCGACGACGGTTTTAAGCGCACACTTGCCTGGTTCAAGGCCAAAGGCGTGGTCTGAGCCCTTTTGCAGCGTGATCGGGCACAATGCGCCCTGGTATTTTTTAGATATAACTGGGCCTTAGCCCCCATAGATACTGCGTAACTAGCTATGACTTTGATAGCAATTTTGTTGGGAACCTTGGCCGCTGGCATTGGTAGCGTGTGGCTGGCTGCGGCCCTGAGCTTTGGTGCGCTGGCGCGTTACACGCAGCACATGCTCAGTCTGGCTGCCGGGGCCCTGATGGCCACGGCATTCATGCATTTGCTACCCGAAGCGTTCGAGAGCCAGGCCAGCGCGCATGACCTCTTCATGACGCTGCTCATTGGCGTGGTGTTTTTCTTTCTGCTCGACAAGGCCGAGCTGTGGCACCACGGCCACGAGCACCACCATGCCGAAGAGACTCCGCATGACCATGCGCACCACCACGGCCACCACCACGAACACACCATCGCCCGCGTGCCGGGCACCTGGGCGGTGCTCACCGGCGACAGCGTGCATTGTTTTGGTGACGGCGTGCTGATTGCCTCTGCCTTCATGGCCGATATGCGACTGGGTGTGATTGCCTCGATTGCCGTGCTGGCCCACGAGGTACCGCACCACATGGGCGACCTGATGGTACTGCGCTCGGGCTCGGCCAACAAGCGTGCGGCCTTGATCAAGGTGTCACTGGCGGGCGCGGTGACGGCGCTGGGTGGCCTGATCGGCTTCTGGCTGGTCGAGCAGTTGCAAGACTACCTGCCGTACTTTCTGGTGGTGGCCTCCAGCAGCTTTATCTATGTGGCACTGGCCGATTTGATTCCGCAATTGCAAAAGCACCTGTCTGCCCGCCAAACAGCGGCGCAGATTGCTTGGCTGCTGTCGGGCATTGCCCTGGTGGTGGTGGTCAGTGGGCTGGCGCACGGCCACTGAAGCAGCGCGCCTTCTGACCCTATTAACGGCCCGGTTAGCGGCCCGGTTTTTTAGCCCTGTGCCACCGGGTTGCTCGGGTCGCTGCACCACTCGCTCCAGCTGCCTGCAAACAAGGCGGTCGGGCCCAAACCCGCAATTTCCATCGCCAGCAGATTGGGCACGGCGCTCACACCACTGCCGCAATGGTGCACCACCGTCGCGGGATCGCGCTTGCCCAGCAGGGCCAAAAACTCAGCGCGCAATTGCGCCGCCGGCTTGAACTTGCCGTCCGCCCCGAGGTTGGCGGTGAACGGGCGGTTCAGCGCACCAGGAATGTGGCCTGCCACCGGGTCCAGCGGCTCGACTTCACCTCGAAAACGGGGTGCGCCGCGTGCATCGATCAGGGTTTGTTCCGCACGCCCCAGGTTTTTTGCTACTATTTCGATAGCTGCCAGCGCAGTGTGTGCGGGGGCTAGCGTGTAGTTGGATGTATTTTTTTCGACTTCCGTGCCAGCCGACACGGCCCCGCCCGCAGCCTGCCAGGCTTGCAAGCCGCCGTCGAGCACCGCCACGTTGGCGTGGCCCGCCCACTTCAGCATCCACCACAGGCGACCACAGTAGTTGGCACCTTGGCGGTCGTACACCACGGCTTGCATCGTGTTGTTAAAGCCTACGCTGCCCAGCCACGCGGCAAACGTTTCACGTGAGGGCAGGGGGTGACGACCGCCCGATGCCGCACCGGTCACCGCTGGGTCGCCCTTGGCGCTGAGCGCGGTGTCCAAGTGGGCATACACCGCGCCGGGGATGTGTGCCTGCTGGTACATGGCCAGACCCGCGTCGGCTTGCGTGAGGTCGAAACTGCAGTCAAACACCATGCAGGGCTGGTCGCTGGCCAACAGTGTTTGTAGTTCCGGGGCCGTGATAAGAGTCGTGTAGCGCATGGTGTTTTTGATACCTGGTTGGCCTGCGATTATCCGCTTTCACACTCTACGCCGAAGGCCCATTCGCTGGGCGGGTTGATGAAAGCGGGCCTTTGCCATGTACGATGCCCGCTGCGGTGGACACCCCGCTACACCCACAGGAGACACCCATGACCAGCCCTATGTATACCCATTCCGTTCCCGCTCTCAAGCAAATGCTGACGGCACTGAAGTCCATCCTGGCGCGCGCCGACGCCCACCTTGCCGCCAAATCGATCGAGCCAGAAGCGCTGTTGCGGGCGCGCCTGTTTCCCGACATGTTTCCGTTGATCAAGCAGGTGCAGATTGCAGCCGACTTTGCGCGTGGCATTTCGGCACGACTGGCGGGTGTGGAGGTTCCGGTATTTGAGGGCAAGGAGCAAAGCTTTGCCGATCTCGACATCTTGCTGGACCAGACCCTGGCCTTCATCGATGGACTGGCCGCCGCGCAATTTGAGGGCAGCGAAGTGAAAGAAGTGGTGCTGCGCCCCGGGACGCCAAAAGAGAAGAGGCTCAGCGGCCAAGCGTATCTGTCGAACTACGGCCTGCCGCAATTCTTCTTTCATGTCACGACCACCTACGCACTACTGCGCCACAATGGATTGGATATTGGCAAGCGCGACTACATGGGCTCTTACTGAGCATTGAGCCGCAACTTGCCCGAAGCGGTCAGTGTTCCTCGGCAGGTGCGTTCGGGATGGAGCGGGAGCGCAAAACCGTGGCCAGCACCCCACTGGCCACAATGACCGCAATGCCCGCCCAACCCATCGGTGCAATATTGTCGCCAAACACCAGCAGGCTGAACAGCGCGGCAAACACAATGCCTGAGTACTGCATGCTGGCCACCACCAGGGTCGAGCCCTTGCGGTAGGCCCGCGTCATGGTCCATTGCCCCAGTGAGGCCAGCACGCCGATGGGGATGACCCAGGCCGCATCTTGCGCACGCACCTCGGCCCAGGGCGTGATGTCGGTGAACAGCATGCCCACGGCACCGACCACGGTGGTGCCGACGGAGAAATAAAACACCGTACGTTCTTCCGGTTCACCCGCCTTGCCCAGTGCCGTGACCTGCATGTAGGCCAGCGCCGCGCCCATGCCCGAGAGCAGTCCGACCACCCCGGCAAACAACTGGTTCTGGTCGATCGTGGGGCGCAGCGTCATGATCACACCCACAAAGCCCAGCAGCACCGTGCCCAAAAGTGGCCCCTGCTTTTCCGGGTGGCCGTAGAGCAGCGCACCGCCGACGATAAAGGCCGCCACCCACACGCCGCTCATGTAGTTCAGCGTCATGGCAGTGGCCACGGGCAGGTGGGCGATGGCATAAAACCAGGAGCTGAGCGACACCACGCCAATGGTGCTGCGCCACAGGTGCATCATGGGTACGGGGGTGCGCAGGCTGGCACCGCGCGCCCGCACGACAACACCCATAAAAATGACGCTGACAATGCCCCGGTAAAAGATCAGCTCAAAGGTGCCAAAGCTGTGCGACGCGAACTTGATGCCCACCGCCATGGTGGCAAACAGAAACGACGCCAGCACCATCCACAAGGCAGGCATATCTAGACCGCTCCCATGGTTTTGCGGTACCACGCGTGGAAGTGCTGCATGCCGTCTTCCATGGGGCTTTGGTAGGGGCCTGTTTCGTTGTCGCCGCGGGCTAAAAGGGCGGCGCGGCCGGCGTCCATGCGCTCGCCGATTTCGTCGTCTTCGATGCAGGTTTCCATGTAAGCGGCCTGCTGGGCTTCGACAAACTCGCGCTCAAAGGCGGCGATTTCTTCCGGGTAATAGAACTCCACCATGTTCATGGTCTTGTTCACGCCCATGGGGTGCAGGGTGGAGACGGTGAGCACATGTGGGTACCACTCGACCATGATGTGCGGGTAGTAGGTGAGCCAGATGGCACCGTGCTGCGGTGGAACGCCCTTGCGGTAGTCCAGCAGGGCTTTCTGCCAGCGCTCATACACCGGTGAACCACCCGTGGCATCGGCCTTGCCCAGGCGGTTGGCCACGCCCACGGTTTGCACCGAATGGTGGTCGCCAAACTCCCAGCGCAGGTCGTCGCAGGTGACAAATTGGCCCAGGCCGGGGTGGAAGGGGCCGACGTGGTAGTCCTCCAGGTAGACCTCGATAAAGGTTTTCCAGTTGTAGTTGCACTCGTGCATCTCGACCTTGTCGAGCACATAGCCGTCAAAACTAAGGGCGTTGCGTGGCCCCAAGTGAGCCAACTGTTGGGCCACATCGACGCCGTTGGTCTCAAACAGCAGGCCGTTCCACTCTTGCAGCGGGTAGTTGTTCAGGTTCAGGCAGGGGTCGTGGGCAAAGTGCGGTGCGCCGATCAGCGTGCCGCTTTGGGTGTTGTTGTCGCCCGCGTGGGCACCGCTGTAAGTCCAGCGGTGCAGGGGGCAGACGATGTTGCCACTGGCACTGCCTTGCTGGGTCTGGGTGAGCGAGCCGCTCCCCTTGAGCATGATCGCCTGGCGGTGGCGGCAGACGTTGGAGATGAGTTCCACGCCTGCAGCATTGCGCACCAGGGCACGGCCTTCTTTTTCCTGCGGCAGGGCGTAGTAGTCCCCGACGCTGGGAACGCTCAAGGAATGCCCCACATAGCGGGGCCCTTGCTGAAAGATACTTTGCATCTCGCGCGCGTAGAGCGCCGGGTCAAAATAGCTGGAAACGGGTAGCTGGCTCACGGCCAGAGCCGGTTCTAGCGGCGCACGGATGCTCGCCTGATTGGCGGGACTGTCACGATGTGATGGGAAGGATGTTTTGCACAAGTGCTGCACAACTCGGTCTTTCAAAGAAACAAAACCCCTCGTGAGAGGGGTCTGAATTGCAGCTACCTCGAGAGCTGCGGTGAGTAAGTATTGTAGTCGCAGCCACACCGGGCCGCTTTGTTGGCAGGCCCGCAGGCCCTAAAATCGGCGCTTGCGGTGTTCCACCGCGTTTTTATTCTTATTCTTCATGCCCAAGGCCAGTTCATCCCCCCGCGCTTCCTCCGCATCCACGCCAGATACCGCCACGCCTGCGAGCTACGAGGCCGCCATGGACGAGCTTGAAACCCTGGTGGCCCAGCTGGAGTCGGGCGAAATGCCGCTGGAGCAGCTGCTCACCGGTTACCAGCGCGGCGCAGCCCTGTTGCAGTTTTGCCGTGAACGCTTGCAAGCGGTGGAAGACCAGATCAAGGTGCTGGACGACGGCGTGCTCAAACCCTGGAAGGCCGCGTAATGGCCGCTTCGTTTGATTTGAACGCCTGGAGCCGCGAGCGCTTGACCCAGGTGGAGCGGGCACTGGAGCAGTGGGTGACAGCCGATGTTCCCTATGGACTGGACCACGGTGCACCGGCACAGCTGGTCGAAGCCATGCGCTATTCGGTGCTGGACGGTGGCAAGCGCCTGCGCCCCTTGCTGGTGATGGCCGCGTTTGAGGCCGTCACGGAAGCAGCAGACCCCACAGGCGCACCCGCGGCCTTGCGCGAAGGATCTGAAGCGGCACTGCGCGCCGCGTGCGCCGTGGAACTGATTCACGCCTACTCCCTGGTGCACGACGACATGCCGTGTATGGACAACGACGTGCTGCGCCGTGGCAAACCCACCGTGCACGTGCAATATGGCGAGGCCAGTGCCTTGCTGGCGGGCGACGCGCTGCAGGCGCTGGCGTTTGAACTGCTGACACCACTGGACGGCTCGGTCGCTCCCGCCACGCAAGCACGCCTGTGTGCGCTGCTGGCACGGGCGGCTGGCAGTGCCGGCATGGCTGGTGGCCAGGCGATTGATCTGGCCAGCGTGGGCCAGCAATTGAGCGAGCACCAGTTGCGCGAGATGCACCAACTCAAAACCGGTGCGCTGCTGCAAGGCAGTGTGGTGATGGGGGCCCAGTGTGGTCAGCCCACCGCCACGGCGCTGCAAGCCTTGCACACCTACGGCGCGGCCATCGGGCTGGCGTTTCAGGTGGTGGACGATATTTTGGACGTGACGGCAGACTCTGCCACCCTGGGCAAAACGGCGGGTAAAGATGCCGACAACGACAAGCCAACCTATGTGTCGCTCATGGGGTTGGCGCGTAGCCAGACCTACGCGCAGCAGTTGCTGGCCGAAGCTTTGGCGGCGCTGGACCGCAGTGGCCTGGGCCACACGCAAGCCCTGCGCGGGCTCGCCGATATGGTGGTCAACCGGGCCAGCTAGGCCGGTGATTTTGGTTCAAATTGGCTTCTAGCCCCCGTAAAATAAGCGTAAGCAGCTCCTAAAAAGATAGCACATGACGAACCATTCGTACCCCCTGCTGCAGACGATTAACGATCCCGCAGACCTGCGCAAGCTGCCACGCACCCAACTCCGGGCCCTGGCCGACGAGTTGCGCGCCTATTTGATCGACAGCGTGGCCAAAACCGGCGGGCACCTCAGCTCCAACCTCGGCACGGTGGAACTCACCGTGGCCTTGCACTACGTGTTCAGCACACCGCAAGACCGTTTGGTCTGGGACGTGGGCCACCAGACTTATCCGCACAAAATTTTGACGGGCCGACGCGACCGCATGGAAACGCTGCGCCAGCTCGGCGGTTTGTCTGGCTTTCCGCAGCGTGCCGAGAGTGAGTTCGATACCTTTGGCACGGCCCACTCCAGCACGTCCATTTCCGCCGCGCTGGGCATGGCGCTGGCCGCCAAAATCAAGGGCGAAGACCGCCATGCCGTGGCCATCATTGGGGACGGCGCGCTGACGGCCGGCATGGCTTTTGAAGCACTGAACAATGCGGGCGTGGCCGAAGCGAATTTGCTGGTCATCTTGAATGACAACGACATGAGCATCAGCCCGCCCGTGGGGGCACTGAACCGCTACCTGGCGCAGCTGATGAGTGGCCAGTTTTATGCCGCCGCCAAGAACGTGGGCAAGAACGTGCTCAAAGGCGCGCCGCCGCTGTTTGAGCTGGCCAAGCGCTTTGAAGAGCACGCCAAAGGCATGGTGGTGCCCGCCACGCTGTTTGAGAAGTTTGGCTTTAACTATGTCGGCCCGATTGACGGGCACGATCTGGAATCCCTCATCCCCACGCTGGAAAACGTGCGCAAGCTCAAAGGCCCGCAGTTTTTGCACGTGGTAACCAAAAAAGGCCAAGGCTACAAACTGGCCGAGGCCGATCCGGTGGCCTACCATGGCCCGGGCAAGTTCGACCCTGCAGTGGGCTTGCAAAAGCCCATTGCACCGGGCAAAACCACCTTTACCCAGGTGTTTGGCCAATGGCTGTGCGACATGGCTGCGGCTGACCCGCGCTTGGTGGGTATCACCCCGGCCATGCGCGAGGGCTCAGGGCTGGTGGAGTTTGAAAAACGCTTTCCCGCACGCTACTTTGACGTGGGCATTGCCGAACAGCACGCAGTGACTTTTGCCGGTGGACTGGCGACCGAAGGCATGAAGCCGGTGGTGGCGATTTACTCTACCTTCTTGCAGCGTGCCTACGACCAACTGATTCACGATGTGGCGATTCAAAACCTGCCCGTGGTGTTTGCCCTGGACCGTGCCGGGCTGGTCGGCGCAGACGGTGCCACCCATGCCGGTGCGTATGACATTCCATTCCTGCGCTGCATTCCCAACATGAGCGTGGCGTGCCCTGCTGATGAAAACGAATGCCGCCAGTTGCTCAGCACCGCCTTTGCGCAGTCACATCCTGTGGCGGTGCGTTACCCCCGGGGTGCTGGCGCCGGTGTGGTGGTGCAAACCGGGCTGGAAGGCCTGCCCTTTGCCAAAGGCGAAATTCGGGTGCAAGGCAGCGGTATCGCCATATTGGCCTTTGGCACGCTGCTGTATCCGGCCATGGAAGCGGCACGCGCGCTGGGTGCCACGGTGGTCAACATGCGCTGGGCCAAACCATTGGACGTCGAACTGCTGGTTCAAGTGGCTCGCAGCCACCTGGCGTTGGTGACGGTGGAGGAGGGCGCGATCATGGGCGGTGCTGGCAGCGCTGTTGCCGAGGCCTTGCATGCGGCGGGCTTGCAGCTACCGTTATTGCAGTTGGGCTTGCGCGACGAGTTCATTGAACACGGTGACCCGGTCAAATTGCTGGCCATGCAAGGCTTGGATGCAGCGGGAATTGAAGCCGCCATTGCGCACCGATTTGAGGCACTTTTACCGGCTGTTGCCCGGGCTGCCTGATCGAAGGCTTGCAGTTCACTGAATCCCGTGCGCTTGCACGCGTTTTCGAGGGAAAACCCCCACGGATAGGGGCTATGGGCTTCCTACAATCTGCTCTGACTCACCGCAGTCCTTGTGCATGGCAACGCCAATGCGCGAGATTGTCATAACACCTTCATTGGAGTATTCAGAATGGATCGTCGCTCAATTATTAAAAACGCAGGCATCGCCGGCGTGCTGGCTGCTGGCGCAGCACCAGCAGTTCACGCGCAAACTGCTATTCGCTGGCGTCTGGCGTCGAGTTTCCCCAAGTCTTTGGATACCCTCTTTGGCGCAGCCGATGTGTTTGCCAAAAAAGTGGGCGAAATGTCGGGTGGCAAATTCACCATCACGACCCACGCTGCTGGCGAGTTGATGCCTGCATTTGGTGTGGTGGACGGTGTGCAAAACGGCACGGTAGAGATGGCCCACACAGCGCCTTACTACTTCCACGGCAAGGACGAAACCTTTGCGTTGGGTTGTGCCATTCCTTTCGGTCTGAACAGCCGCCAGATGACGGCCTGGATGTACGAGGGCAATGGTCTGAAACTCATGCGCGAGTTCTATGCCAAGTACAACATCGTCAACTTCCCTGGCGGTAACACCGGTGCGCAAATGGGCGGCTGGTACCGCAAGGAAATCAAGTCGGTCAAAGACATCAAGGGCATGAAGTTCCGTGTCGGCGGCTTTGCCGGCCGCGTGTTTGAACGTATGGGCGGCGTGCCACAAAACATTCCAGGTGGCGAGATTTATCAGGCGCTGGAAAAAGGCACGATCGATGCAGCTGAGTGGGTGGGTCCGTATGACGACCAGAAGCTGGGCTTCAACAAAGTTGCCCCCTTCTACTATTACCCCGGATGGTGGGAAGGCGGCCCTCAGTTGGACTTCTTCATCAACGACAAGGCCTTCGCGAGTTTGTCCCCAGAGAACAAGGCCATTGTGGAGTGCGCAGCCGCCTATGCGCACACCGACATGCAAGCCAAATACGATGCCAAAAACCCCACTGCGCTCAAGCAGCTGGTGGGCTCCAAGGTCAAGGTTTTGCCTTTCCCCAAAGATGTGATGGATTTGGCTTTCAAAGAGGCCATGGGCCTGTACGAAGACATCAACGCCAAGAACGAAAACTGGAAAAAAGTCTACGCTGATTACTCCGCGTTCCGCAAGGACCAGAACCTGTGGTTCCGCTTCACAGAAATGAAGTTTGACAGCTACATGCAGGCACAGAAGCTGTAATAAGCGCCAACCCCAAGCAAAAGGCCCCGCAGTGCGGGGCCTTTTTTTGTGAGAGCGTACCCAAAAATAAGGAGGTTCGAATATGCCCTACACAGTGACCTGGCCCAAACGCGGGGCCTATAAAAAGTTCAGTGGAAAAGTCACGATGGACGAGTTGCTGGAGTCGCTGTCGGTCGTCCAGTGCCATCCAGATTTCGACACCCTGCGATTCTCGATTACGGATTTTCTAGACGTCGAGGGATTTGAATTCAAAGAGCGCGACATCATGTTGTACGGTGCCAATGTGATTGGCGGCCAGATGAACAACGCCAGACTGGTGATTGGAATCATAGCCACCGAGCCGGGCATCCTCGCGCTGTTGAAAAGCCGCTACGAGCCCATCGTTCGATACCCTGTGGGTTACTATCCGACCCGAGAGTCGTGTGCCCAGTGGATTGAAGAAATGACGGGCATGGCCGTCATTTTGTAGCGTACGTGGTGGAGCTGCAGCGGATTACTTCTTCTTGCTGTCGTTGTCCAGCGAGTCCTGCAGTGCTTTCATGGGGTCGTCTTCTGCGGTCTTGGCATCACCAGCAGGTGCCGACGCACCGCCTTGTGGGGCGTCGGCAGCGGGCGTCTCTGGGGTCTCGGCGGTCTTGCTATCAGCGTCCATTTGCATTTGTACCTGATCCAGATCCACTTTCTCTTCTTTATCAAGACCACTGGAAACGATGGTCGGAACGAAGATGATTAGTGCCACCATCACCACCTGAATAATCACAAAAGGCACGGCACCCCAGTAAATTTGCATGGTGGTGACCGGCTGGATTTTCTTGCCCGTGACACGGTCGTCGTATTCCTTTAAGGGTGCCACGCTGCGCAGGTAAAACAGCGCAAAGCCAAACGGTGGGTGCATGAACGAGGTCTGCATGTTCACGCCCAATAGCACGCCAAACCAGATCAGGTCGATGCCGAGTTTTTCTGCCACGGGTGCCAGCAGTGGTACCACGATGAAGGACAACTCAAAGAAGTCCAGGAAGAACGCCAGGAAGAAAATTAACAGATTGACGACGATCAGGAAGCCAGTCTGGCCGCCCGGCAATCCGGTCAGCAAATGCTCCACCCATTTCTGACCATCCACACCCTGGAACACCAGACTGAAGATGGTGGAGCCCACCAAAATGAACACCACAAAGCACGACAGTTTGGTGGTGGTGTTGAGCGCCTGCTTGAGCAAGGCAATGCTGAGGCGTCCCCGTACCATCGCCATGATGAAGGCACCCAATGCACCCATCGCGCCACCCTCGGTGGGGGTAGCAATGCCCAAGAAGATGGTGCCCAGCACCAAGAAAATCAGCAGCAGTGGAGGTATCAGTACAAAGGTGACGCGCTCGGCCATGCGTGACAGCAGGCCCATGCGGGTGACCTTGTTAATCGAGGCAATGACAAAGGCCAGCATCACGCCGGAACACATGGACACGACGATGGTTTCATCGGTCGCTACTTTGTCTACCACTTCGCCGCTGAACCAGCTCAACACGGCCGCATAGTGCTGACCAAAGTACACGGCCACGCCAGTGGACACCACGGTGAGGAGCAACAAAGACATCAACCCACTCTTGCCGTCGTCTTCGCGGATGGTGCGTGCTTCCAGAGGCAATGCCGGAACCCAGGTGGGACGGAAAATTGCCAACAAAATGACATAACCTGCGTACATGGCCGTCAGCATGAAACCGGGAATGAACGCACCTTTGTACATATCGCCCACACTGCGACCCAACTGGTCGGCCAGAATGATCAGCACCAGCGATGGCGGAATAATCTGCGCCAGCGTGCCGGAAGCGGCAATCACGCCGGATGCCACGCGGCGGTCATAGCCGTTGCGCAGCATGATGGGCAAGGAAATGAGGCCCATGGAAATGACCGATGCAGCCACCACGCCGGTGGTAGCGGCCAGTAGCGCACCCACAAAAATCACCGCAAACGCCAAGCCGCCACGCACGGGACCAAACAGTTGACCGATGGTTTCCAGCAGGTCTTCGGCCATGCCACTGCGTTCTAGTATCAGCCCCATCAGGGTAAAGAAGGGAATGGCCAGCAGCGTATCGTTTTGCATGATGCCGAACAGGCGCAGCGGCAGCGCCTGAAGCAAAGCCTCGGGCAGTACGCCAAACTCCACCCCCACAAAGCCGAAGAACAGGCCACAAGCGCCCAGACTGAAGGCCACGGGAAAGCCCATGAGCAAAAAGAGGATCAACCCCGCGAACATGATCGGGGCCATATTGGTAGTGAAAAATTCCATGGAAGACTCTCCGATCAGGCGGCTTTGTTTTTGGACTCGGCGAGTTGACGAATGGCTTCAGCCAATTCTTCTTCTGCCGTCTTCTCAATCTTTTTGTTGGTCGGATCTTCAATCAGGCCTTGCAAGAATGCCAGGCGCTTGATGAGTTCAGACCAGCCTTGCAGCAGCAGCAGCGTAAAGCCCAGAGGAATCATGGCGTACACCGGCCAGCGAATCAGGCCGCCCGCGTTGGACGACATTTCGCCGGAATAAAAGCCTTTCAAGAAGAAGGGCACGCCGTACCAGAGAATGGCCACGCATACGGGTGTCAGAAAGCAGGTGAAACCGATCACGTCCACCCACATCTGGGCGCGCTTGGATAGCTTGCTGGACACCACGTCAATCTTGACGTGCTCGCCGTTGAGCAGGGTGTAGCCCGCAGCGAGCAAGAACGACGCTGCGAAAAAATACCACTGCACTTCAAGAAAAGCATTGGAGCCCACGTTGAACGCTTTTCGGACAATGGCATTGACACCACTGACGACCGTAGAGGCCAGAATGAGCCAGATCACATACTTGCCGATCTGTGTGTTGAGCCAGTCAACGGCTCTTGAAAATTTGAGAAGTGCCTGCATGCGGGGCTCCGTTTAGAAAGTGGGGAGGGAGGACGGGTTTGGTACGAAGCGTAAACCCAACTCGCTGAAAAAAGCCTGACGGATCAGGCAGGTGTTTACCCTTAACGCAGCAGGTGCTGCTCGGCAATGTAGAACAGGGCGCCCGCCAAATAGCCTGTCAACGCCAGCGCGCTGATCTTGCGCATGTACCAGAGGAAATCAATTTTTTCCAACCCCATGGCTGCTACGCCAGCGGCCGAGCCAATGATCAAGATAGAGCCACCTGTGCCCGCACAGTAGGCCATGAACTCCCACAGAAAGCTGTCCGCTGGGTACTGCTGCAAGCTGTACATGCCCATGCTGGCCGCCACCAATGGGACGTTGTCTACTACGGCGCTGACCAGGCCAATGATCATCACGATGATGTCCTGACGGCCCACCACACGGTCCAGCCACTGGGCAATGCTCGATAGCAAATGGGTGTGCTCCAGTACTGCAACCGACAGCAAAATGCCAATAAAAAACACCACCGAACTCATGTCAATGCGCGTCAGGGCGCGCGCCAGGGTGAGGCGTTGCTTGCGCAGGTCTTCTTCCTTGCGGTGCACCAGATCGCCCACCAGCCAGACCAGCCCCAAGCCAAACAGAATGCCCAAAAATGGGGGCAAATGGGTCACGGTCTTGAAGACGGGCACCAACACCAAAATGCCCAGTCCCAGACAAAACATGAGGTTGCGCTCAAATGCGGTGGTTTCGAGGGAATCGTCCTGTGCAGAGCGTTGGGGGGCGACTACCACCTGCGAGCCGAGCATCCAGCTGGTCACTGCCAGCGGCACCAGCAGGTTGATCATGGACGGAATGAACAGCCCTTTCATGATCTCTACCGTGGTGATTTGCCCGCCAATCCACAGCATGGTGGTGGTGACGTCGCCAATGGGCGTCCAGGCTCCACCGGCATTGGCGGCGATGACGATAATGCCGGCAAAAAACATGCGGTCATCGCGTTTGTCCAGCAGCTTTTTCATCAAAGACACCATGACGATGGTGGTCGTCAGGTTGTCCAGAATCGAGCTCAAGAAAAACGTCACCAACCCCACCATCCACATCAGGTTGGAAAGTTTGGTGGTGTGGATGCGTGAGGTGATGACTTCAAAGCCGTTGTGTGCATCGACCACTTCCACAATGGTCATGGCACCCATCAGGAAAAACACGATTTGCGCCGTGCCCATGAGTGATTCATTCAGATTTTTACTCACCACGTCAGGGTCTGGACTGCCCAGCGCGTAGATGGTCCAGAGCAGGCCTGCACCCACCAGGGCAGTCGCAGATTTGTTGATTTTCAGGGGGTGCTCCAACGCGATGGCCGCGTAGGTCAGCACAAACAGGGTGATGAGCAAGGTAAGCATGCGTGTCGTCCTCGGAGAGTGGCAATAGATTTGCCTTGTAAGTTGGCCCTGAGTCTAAGCGCTACCGGTGTTTTTATGCCTGAAGAAACCCTGACACGGTTACGTGGTGTTTGGGCGATACCATAGGGGACTTTTAGCGCAGTGGTGCGCTGCAATACCAAGGAATATGACATGGGCGCGCAATGGAAGGCGAAGGGTAAAGAATTGGCAGCCAATGCCAAGGGCAAGTTGTTTGGCCGACTGGCCAAAGACATCATGGTGGCTGCGCGCAACGGGGCCGATCCGGCTCTGAATTCGCGTTTGCGCCTGGTGGTGGAGCAGGCACGCAAGGTGTCCATGCCCAAGGAAACACTGGACCGTGCTATCAAAAAAGGTGCCGGACTCACCGGTGAAACGGTCAGTTTTGAGAACGTGATGTACGAGGGCTTTGCGCCACACCGCGTGGCGGTCATGGTCGAGTGCCTGACCGACAACGTCAACCGCACCGCGCCGGAAATGCGTGTGCTGTTCCGCAAGGGCCAGTTGGGTACGTCTGGCTCGGTGGCCTGGGATTTTGACCACATCGGCATGATCGACGCTGAACCGGCGGCTGCCGGGGCAGACCCTGAACTGGCGGCCATTGAGGCCGGTGCGCAGGATTTTGAGCCTGGTGAAGAAAGCAGCACTTTGTTTATCACCGACCCCGCCGATCTGGATTTGGTGAGCCGTGCCTTGCCCGCCCATGGGTTCACCGTGGTGTCCGCCAAACTGGGTTACAAGCCTAAAAATCCGATTGACCCGGCCAGCCTGAGCGCCGAGCAGTTGGAAGAAGTGGAAAGCTTTTTGGCCGCGATTGACTCCAACGACGACGTGCAAAACGTCTACGTTGGCTTGGTCGGTTAAGAGACCATTGGGCTACTAGCCCCCGCCAATCATGCGTGAGTAGCTATAAAAAATGTAGCGCTCCGCATGCCGGCGATGGTTAGCAGCAGCGACCCGCACAG